>JAIPEK010000025.1 GCA_021737205.1 Desulfarculaceae bacterium | reverse complement strand
CATCCGGAGTGTCACCAGTGACAGGGCCACCCCCTCGGAAGATGAATTCGTCAGGCTCGATTCGGTCCTGAACTCCCTTACCGACAATGTGCGGCTCAAATCCCTGCTCTCCTCCCTTTCCATGTGCTACGGCACAGAGGCTGCATCAGTCTCTTTTGCCGACCACAGCCGGGTGGTCTACAGCCTCTACCAGTCCATCGCCCGCGTCACGGGCGGAGGCGACGCCTTCATTTCCTCTTTTAAAAAGAAATTCAGAGAATACGGGGTCACCGTCAAAACCGATACCTGCATCACCGCCATGGAAGATATCACAAACCGGACTGTGGGAACTTTCGTTCTGAACGGCGACACCCGGGTCTGTGCGGATGAATGTATTTTCACGATCCATCCGGAAAAGATACTGGAAACCCTGCCCCAAGAACACGTGACCCGGGCGTTCACCAAGCGGGTTAGCGGTTTCGAACGCTCCATCGGCTTTTTTTCGGTGTTCTTCAAAATTACGGACGAAACCGCCGGCCCATTCTCTCCGGCCCTGATTTCCCTTTTGCCCACCGGCAATATTGAGCAAATGTTCGATACAAGTCGCAACGGGGATTTTCCGCTGGTCATGATCAAAAGCAGCGAAACGGTGAAAGGGAAAACCGTGAACCTGGTGAATGCATTCGAGATGTCCCATTTTGAACATGTGGCGCAATGGGCGGATTCAAAAGTCGGCAACCGCCCGGCTTCCTATCACGCGTATAAAAAGGAAAAGACCGAACGGATCATGGAACGGATCACCCGGTTTTTCCCGGAATATGAAAACCGGCTGGAAGTGCTGGACACAGCCTCCATGCTGACCTTCCGGGACTACCTGAACACCCCGTACGGCTGCGCCTACGGGATCAAGCAGAAAATCGGCCAGTTCAACCTTTTCGGCAGGCTCCCCTTCCGAAACCTCTATGCGGCCGGCCAGAGCGCCCTTCTGCCCGGCGTGGTAGGGGCCATGATGTCCTCGTTCATTCTCTGCCGGACCCTTGTGGGCAGAAACGCATACACCGATTTCATCCATACATCCATGGAGAAGACGTCATGAACCGGGTGGTGATTACAGGAACCGGTGCCGTTACCGGAATGGGCAACGGGGTGGACGCCCTGATGGAAGGAATCGAAAACCGGCGGTGCGCCACCTTGCGCATGCCCGGCTGGGAGAAGTACAAAGGGCTTAGAAGCCTTGTGGGCGTCCCTGTCGAACTGCCCTCCGCCAGGCATATCCCGAGAAAAGTACGCCGGTCCATGGGCCGTTTGAGCCTGCTTGCCGTGTTTGCCGCCGAAGAGGCGCTACTGTCCGCCGGAATCGATCGGACGGAACTTGCAAGTGACCGGTACGGTTGTGTGGTGGGGTCCACCATGGGCGGAGCCGAAGCCTTGAATGATACGTTCGAGACCATGCTGCCGGATCATGATCTGTCGAAACTTTCCGCCATGAAATTTTTCCAGACCATCCCCCATACCGCGGCCATGAACATCGCCCAGTTTTTAGGACTTCAAGGGATCGTCATGGCCACGGCAGCGGCCTGCGCTTCCTCTCTCCAGGCGGTCGGAACCGGGTTCGACCTCATCCGCAGCGGCAGACAGTCCGTGATGCTCTGCGGCGGAGCCGAAGAACTCCACCCCACCGTAACCGGATCGTTCGATATCCTGTTTGCCTCGTCCGCCTCTTTCAATGAGGACCCGCAACGCACGCCCCGCCCGTTTGACACGGAGCGGGACGGAATCGTCTGCGGCGAGGGGGCCGGCATCCTGGTGCTGGAGGAATATGAGCATGCAAAAAGGCGGGGTGCGCCTGTGCTTGCCGAGATAACCGGCTACCATACCTGCGGCAGCGGCGCCCATGTCAGCCAGGCGGACCGGTCCTCCATGGTCCGGTGTATGAATTCGGCTTTATCCCAGGCCGGCGTACACGCCTGTGACATCGACCTTGTCAACGCCCATGCCACTGCCACCCGGCACGGGGATGCACAAGAGGCAAAGGCCGTGGCCTCGGTACTCGGCCCGGATGTGCCGGTCCACAGCCTGAAAGGCTACATCGGCCACACCCTTGGTGCATCCGGGGCGGTCGAGCTTGCAGCGGTACTGGAAATGATGAAGCGGGAGACGGTCTACCCCACGCTCAACCTCGAGAAGGTGGATGAAGACTGCAGAGGTGTGCATCATGTCCGGGAAACAATCAATAAAAAACTCAATACCATACTCAAAAACTGCTTTGCTTTCGGGGGCATCAACGCCTCGCTTGTGGTAAGGAAACTTACAACCGGAGAAAAATAATGGATGAAAACATAATCGAACTGACCAACGAAGTATTCATGGAATCGTTTGAACTCGAAGAAGAAAAACTTGAACCCGAGGCCGATATTTTCGCCGATCTCGGCCTTGACAGCCTGGACGTGGTGGATCTGATCGTGGCGCTCCAGGAAAAGTTCAGCGTCACCCTCCGGGATGATGAACGCATCAAGGAGATCTCCACCCTGGAGGATCTGTACCGGTTCATTGAACATCTGAAAACGGAAACATTGACCTGATGACGGTCTTTAGGAACATCACGTTTTATATCCTCTCCATGGTCTTCACAGTCTGGGCCTTCTGCGCCGGCTGGCTTTTTCTGGTTGCCGTCAGGATTTTCCGGCCGAGAAGAGTGGTTTTGAAACTCCTCCGGCGGCTCATCGTCTGGTACGGCAAGGCGGTGATCTTCGGGCTCGGCCTGATCGTGGGCCGGGTGCGGTTCATCGATTCCTCCCGGGGCAGGAGAACGGAGGACCCGTGCGTGTATGTGGTGAACCACCGGGCGGCATCGGACGCATTTCTGATGGCGGTCCTGCCCGGGGAGTTCGTCCAGGTGGTCAACATCTGGCCGTTCAAGCTTCCCATCCTCGGGGTCTGCGCAAAGCTTGCCGGATACATCAGTGTCCGGGAGATGCCCTTTGACCAATTCCTCGAACTCACCGGGAAACTTGCCGAACAGAACGTATCCATTGTCAGCTTTCCCGAAGGGACCCGGTCGGGCTCATCCCGGATCGGCCATTTCCACAGCGGCGTATTCCGGGCGGCCGTGGCGACCGGGCTCAGTGTGGTGCCGGTCTGCATCCTGGGAAGTGAAGACAAACCCGGCCGCGGGTCCCTTCTGATCCGGCCCGGGGAAATCCACGTGCACATGCTGCCGGTAATCCACCCTTCGGAATATCAGGGGATGAGCGCATTCGCTTTCAAGAACCGGGTCCGCCAGACCATGCAGGATTTTATTGATAGGTATGAAGTGGTTAAGTGATTAAGTGTTAAGTGTTAAGTGTTAAGTGGTTAAGGCAAAAAATCAAAATCTTACAACTTAACACTTGTAACTTGTAACTTTCAAAAGCAGGAACATTCAATGATGAAACCCGACGGTCCTCTTCTTTCCTCCCTTTCGGTTGAACTTCCGCCGGAATCCAACTTTCGGGACCAAAACCGCCGGGATACCGATTCGGCAACAGGGCACAGCAAACTGACGACCGGCGAAATTCGAGAGACCATTGAAAAGGCCCGCGCACTCGGGGCGGAAAAGATCACCCTGCTCGGGGAAGGACCTGTTGCGGAACCGTATCTTACCGACCTTCTCGACTGCATCCGGACACTTGAAATGAAGGCGGAACTTTCCACATGCGGTTCGGACATCACTACGAATACCGCGCGCCGCCTTCTGGACCGAGAAGTCGATATTATCCTGGCGGAACCGGGCCGGCCCGGGTTTGATACGGCACTCGGTCATCTGCTGGATGCAGGATATCCGACACCTGCCGCCTCATTGGCCGTTCATGAAACGGTGAGCCGGAACAACATGGATGAACTTTCGGCGCTGTGGCAACGGGCCAGGAAAAATCGGATCACCCCGATCTTCGAGGTCCGGCCGCCTGCCGGAGAAGATCTGGATTCCTCTCTTCCCGATCCGGCAAGCATCCACGCCCTGTTCACTGATCTGGCACGGTTCGACGAGCGTGAATACGGCATTCACTGGCTCCCGTGCCCTCCGGTTCCCGGGCCTTCCATCCCCTCCTTCCTCCTGAGCCCGGTCCTGACACCGACAGGCGACATCCATCCGCTCAAAGGGGTGGAGATCTCACTGGGCAATATCCGAAAAACCGCTCTCAAGAACATCCTCAAAGACAGTGAAGTCCTGGAGAATCTTTCCCGGTGGCGATTGAAGATCAAGGGGCCCTGCAGAACGTGTGAGCACTTTGACCCGTGTTTCGGCAGCCGTGCTCTGGCCTGGCGGATTACCGGGGATTATATGGCCTCGGACCCGACCTGCTGGAGAAACATGGACAAAAACGACCGGATCACGTATCTGCCGGTTCCGGCAGACCGGATCATCCCCCAGAAATCCCCCATGCGGCTGGTTTCCCGGCTTCTTGTGGTAAAAGAACGGTATGCGGAGGTGGAAGCCGTGGTGGATGAAAACAGTCCGTTTGCCCGGGCAGACGGGAATATCGAAGACGCGGCCCTTTTTGAAATGATGGCCCAGGCCGCAGCCGCAATGAACGGATTCGAGGAGTTAGACACAGGACTTCCGCCCCACAGGGGCGCCCTTCTCGGCGGGAAAAACATCACGCTCAAAGGAACGGGCGGGATCGGCGAGACGCTGCGGATCAAACTCACCAAAAAAGCCTCCTTCGGTAGTTTCGGGGTGATCGGCGCCACTGTGGAGTCCGGGCGAACCCTTCTTGCCGCAGGGGATATCAAAGTATTCAAGGAGAGCCTGTGATGCGCAAAACCGCCCTGATTATCACCGCCGTATGGATTCTGCCGTTGATCGCCCCGCTCACAGGGAACGCTTCCTCCGTACTCGACGGGATCGAGAAAAAAATGGCATTGACACGAACGCTGACCGCCGATTTTGTCCAGATCAAACACCTTGCCATGTTCGAAACCCCGGTGGAAATCCGGGGCACCATCCACATGGAAAAGCCGGACAAACTCGCCTGGCAGGTTCAATCCCCCATCGCCTATTCTTTGATCATGGATGGAGAGACCATCATCAAAAAGGACGGGGACACCGGGAAAACCAACCGGATTTCCATCAAAGGCAACCCGGTCATGGACACGGCCGTCCGGCAGATCAAGCTGTGGTTTTCAGGAGAATACGCAGCACTGGAACAGAGCTACAAGGTCGCTGTACAGTCTGAAAGTCCTGTCACCGTGCGATTTGAACCCGGAGAAAACAACCCGGCCGGCCGTATGCTCGATGAAATTCTGGTCCGGTTCCGGGAGGACGAGAAATACATATCAGTGATCCGGCTTCTCGAGACAAACGGGGATACCACGGAAATCCGGTTTTCCAATATCCGGATCAACCGGAAAATTCCGGATGCCATCTGGAATCCGGGAAAATGAAACAAACGCGTTTTGACATTGTATTCAATTTTTTCGGCAGGCACGGAAAAGCCGTGTGCATCTGTCTTTTTTTGCTGACGGCGATTTCGCTTGCCCGCACCTCGCAGATCTCCTTCAACAATGATGTTGGGTCCATGCTCCCGGAAAGCCCGGCGGTTCAAAGACAGCTCTCTTTTCTGCAGAATTCCGATATGGCGGGCACGGTGGCATTCTCCATCCAGCTTCCCGGCTCCGGCCCGCAATCAGCGCTTCTGGAGCGTTCGGCCGCCTTTGCAGACGAGCTTGCAAATCTTTCCGACATCACCGAAGTGACCACCGGTATAGAAACCATGGACATGCCGAAGGCCCGCAGACAGGTGGCTGAACTGCTGCCGGTTCTCACGGATCCTTCCGGGCATGGCGTATTTGAACGTTTCGAAACCCCGAAGGAAATTTCCGAACAGATCAAACAGGTGTTTGTCATGCTCACCACACCGGGGAGCTCGTTTGTACAGTCAGCCGTGAAAGTGGACCCGGCCGGCTGGTCGAACCCGATATTCGATGAAATCAGCCGGATGGCGGGTGCCATGGGCTACAAGGTGAAACTGGCCGGCAGCCGGTTTGTGGACGCTACGGGAACGCACGCCCTGGTTGTCGCCGGGACATCCGTTCCCGTGACCGAAGCCGAAGGCGCACGGCGGCTGATGAAGGATGTCGAGGACCTTTCCGGAAATTATCCGGAGCTCGATATCACCGTGATCAGCGGCCACAGGCACACGATTAGCAACGAGGCCGTCATCAAAAACGACATCCGCATCGCCATGATTTTTGTCACGGCGGCGTTCATCCTGCTGATGCTGCTGGTTTTCCGGTCATACGAGGCGATCCTGATCTTTGTCTCTCCGTTTGCCGCCATCCTTGCGGCTGTGGCCGTCGCTTCCGTATTTTACAAAGATCTTTCCCTCTTCATGATGGGATTTGCCGCCGTGATCGCCGGGATTGCAGTGGATTACGGCATTCACGCCTACACCGCGTTCAAGACCGAAGGGTACGGCAAACTCAAACAGACAGCGACCCTGGTGCGGATCGCATCCCTGACCACCATCGGGGTGTTTGTCTCGTTCTACACATCCTCGGTGCAGGACTACCACGAACTTGCCACCTTTTCCATTGTCAGCATTCTGTTGTGCGTGATTGTGTATCTTTTCATCATCCCCCATTTCTGGACCCCGGCCACATTTGCCTCCGGCGGCACCCGCTTTCTTTTTTCCGGAAAGCGGATTCCTCCCATGCCGGTCCTTGCCGCATGGATAACCGTGCTCGTTTTTTGCGGCATCTCCATGAAAGGACTGACGTTCACAACAGACCTTTCCTCGTTCGACGGAAGCAGCAGGGAAATCCGGGAGGCGGAAAACCGGTTCCACGACATCTGGGGCGGGCGCAACACCCCCGGGGTAGTGGTAATTCCGGGGACACGAAACATAATTCCTGTCATTCAGCCTAATCAGAAACACGATAGGTCAGGAATTATGTATCGTGTCCCCGGAATTACCCGGGAAGGCTGGAAAGAGTATGAAAAAATGAGCCGGGAAATCGTCGACACCGTGGAGGGTTTCACCTCGCTTTCCCTTGTGTGGCCGTCCCGGGAACACCGCAAACGGAACCTGGAGGCCTGGAACGCCCACTGGACGCCGGAACGCATTGACCGCATCATCTCCCGTGTGTCCAAAGCCGCCTCAGGATACGGATTTTCAAAAGAAGCTTTCAGCCCGTTTTATGAAATGCTCCGTGCCGAACAAATCCGTGCGGATGTACAAATGCCGGAAATTCTTCGTCCGTTCCGGGACCGGTATATCAATGACACCGATTCAAAGGTACAGCTTCTGGGATATTTTGACGACAACCTCCGGAATCTTGAAAAAGCTCAGCCCATCCTGGACCGGTACGACAATGCCTATATCGTATCGAAAAAGCGGCTTTCCCGAACCATTTTCCAAGGCGTTCTGTCCGACATGAAAAAGGTGTCCCTTTTTTCCTGCATATGGGTGCTGGGGCTGACGCTTTTTTTTCTGCGGGACACAAAGCGGGCGGCACTGGCGCTTGTACCGGTTGTCACAGCCGTACCCGCCGTATTCGGCGTCCTTTCCTTTTTTCATATCCCGGTCACGGTGGTGGTGCTGATCACCCTGATCGTGATCCTGGGACTGAGCATCGACTACGGGGTGTTCCTTTCAAGTTATCCCGATAAAAAGGAAAGGAGACCGGCAGCAAAGGCGGTGACCTTTTCCATGCTGACCACGGGGGCCGGAACCGTGGGCCTGCTGTTTGCGTCACACCCCGCCATGTTCGTTGTGGGGGTCACCATGGTCAGCGGGGTCTGTGCTGCATATCTCAGCGCCATGTTCTGCATCCCGGCATTACAGGAGGTATTCGGAAAATGAGACGATCGATTCTTTTGTTCGCAGTATTGTGCGTGGCCGGCTGCACTGCGGCCGCACCCGAACACAGGGGAGTTCCGCCGGAAGACATGGCCGTCGGCCGCATCTGCCGTGAGATCCGGGACTACAACACAAAAATTTCCGGTTCCGTGGAACTGATCAATTCCGTGCGGTTCAATTTCAGGGGACGCTCCTTTACGGCCATAGGCCCGCTTCGGCTCGATGAGCCCGGCAACGGTTTTTCCATGGCCGCGGTGAACCCCATGGGCATGACGCTTTTCCGGATACGGATGAAAAACGGCGAGCTTGTCACCTCCGAGATGATCCCGGAATTCAAGAAATTCAAACAGGCAGCGGATACCGTTTCCAAAGATATCGAACGCATCTACTTCAACCGTGAAATCGATCTTTCCAAGGCCGTTCGCCGACCGGAAAAAGACGGGGTGGTTCTGGAGAGTCGCGGGAAAGATACGAAACGGTGTGAATACCGGTTCGGCCGGGTTCCGCTTGTACTTCTCACCAAAACCTGTTATAAAAACGGGCGAAAGATCTGGTCGGCGGATTACTACAACTACAGAGAATACAACGGAGGACTGTTTCCGATGAAAACGTTTTTCAAACAGTACCGCCACGGATACACCCTGGATATCGACACCAAACGGATAAAAGCAAGATGAGCCGTTTTAAAAAAGAGATAGACGCACTTCTGGAGAAAACTTTTACAACCGATGAAACGGGCTGTAAAGCCGAAGTGAGTTTTGATACGGATTTTATCGGTTTCAATGGACATTTTCCGAACGCCCCTGTTCTGCCGGGCATTGTTATGATACAGTTGGCGGTCATGATGTGTGAAAGGGCGGTCGGAGAAAGCCTTCATATTGCCGGCATCCGGGAGGCCAAGTTCACAGAGCCGGTGCTGCCCCGGGAGAAAATCACCGCTTTCCTGTCACCTGCCGAAGAGACCGAAAACGGTTTGCGGGTGAAAGGAAGTTTTAATAAACAGGACAAAACCGCAGCCAGGGTTTCCCTGCTGCTTGAAACGGATCAAAAGGAGTCATGACAAGACGGAAAAAAACCTATTTTCAGCAAGGGACAGGACCCGAGCCGATAACGGCGACCGTGGAAAAGCGGATCAGTTTCAGCGAAACCGACGCCATGGCCATTGTCTGGCACGGCCGATACCCCGCTTTGTTCGAGCAGGCCTGTGAAAAACTTGCACGGAAAGCCGGACTCAGTTATCAATCATACTTCGAGCACAACCTCAGGGCGCCGATCGTGCAGATGCACGTGGACTACTTTGCTCCCCTGGCGCTCGAAGAAAAGGTCCGTATACAGGCCGCCCTGATATGGAGCCGGGCGGCAAGGCTGAACACGGAATACAGAATATGGAAGGAAAACGGAACAACAGCGGCAACGGGATACACCGTGCAGATGTTGACGGATGCGGATACAGGTTCTTTCTGCCTGTCCGATCCCCCGCTTTTGAGACAAATAAAGGAACAATGGTACAACGGAAATTTTTCATAAATGGTACCGGTTAAAATATCCTATATTGATGTGGTCACTCCTCTCGGAGAAGGCACGGAAACCTTTTACAGGGAAGTTGCCCGGAAAGAAATCGCTATTTCGAAAAACACCCGGTTCGACTGTTCCGCGTTCCGGTCCGACAGGGCCGCACTGGTGCCGGGTATATCGAAAAACGGCAAAACCTGCGTGGCGCAGATGTTCGACATGCTGGCGGAAAGAAGGGGAAGAACCTTCCCCGGGGATACCCGCCTGATTTTCGCGGCCACCGTGGGGGAAATCGAGAATCTGGAGAATGCGGTTCTCAATGACGGATCCAAAGGCCCGGGCTCCACACTTCTTTCCACGGCATCCCGGCTTGCCGAGTCCCTGGAACTGGAAAAGCCCCCCTATGTGGTGTCTGCCGCATGCGCTTCCGCCGCTGCTGCCGTGGACCGGGCGAAAAGCCTGATCCGGTGCGGAGAGGAGCGTTCGGTTCTTGTGGCTTCTGCCGACTGTGTCAGCGAATTCGTCTTTTCCGGCTTTTCAGCTCTCATGGCCCTGGACCGGGAGGCGGCCCGGCCGTTTGACGAAAACCGGGACGGGCTCACTGCGGGAGAAGCGGCCGGGTTCGTCCTGCTCGAGGCGGCAACCGATGTACAAAAGGACGGATTTTACATCACCGGATCGGGGTTTTCCAGTGACGCCAACCACATGACCGGCCCCAGCCGGGACGGCTCCGGCCTTGCAAAAGCGGTGGCCTCCGCGGTGGAAAGCGCAGGACTCAAACCCGGATCCGTGGATTTCATCGCCGCCCACGGCACCGGCACCCGGTACAACGATGCCATGGAGATCAAGGCGTACAAAACCGTATTTGACACCCCCTGTCCGATGTTTTCCCTGAAGGGGGCCGTGGGCCACACCATGGGCAACGCCGGTCTTCTCCAACTGGCCGTGGCTGTGGAATCCATGAAAAACCGGACGGTTCCCCCCAGCACCGGCCTTTCCTGCGTGGACGAGGAATCGGCCGGATGGGTCACCGAGCGCTCCGTTGCAGTCGATTCAAACCATGCATTGATCGTGAATGCCGGTTTCGGGGGCATCAACAGCGCACTGGTCCTGAGCAGGGGGATATGTGAATAACCCGGTTGCATGCATCACCCTGGACGTACAGTCGGATGCGGAATCGTTGATCCGCAGATACAGGAGTCTGCGGGACGACGGTACCATCAGGCGGCCGGTTAAAAATTTCACCCGGTTTGATGATACCGGGAAAGCCATTTTCCTTGCGGCGTTCGAACTGTTCAACCACACGGGTTCCCTGCCGCGCGATCCTTCAGCCACCGCGATTCTGGCGGTGGACCGGGACGGTGCCCTGATGAACAACACGGCCTACTTTGAAAATTACGTGCAGAACGGCAGGACCATGGGAAGCCCCAACGATTTTATCTATACACTGCCCACAAGCGTGTGTGCGGAACTCGGTATTTATTACGGGCTTCGAGGGCAGCTTCTGTACATGAGTTCCGCCGAAGACGACCTTTACGGCTTCGGTGTCGGGCAGGCACGGACCCTTGTCAGCGAGCCGCACCACCGGGCGGTGCTTCTTTTTGTAAACGACAGCGATACCATCCAGGCCGCCTTTATAACCCCACAATTCGGAGCAAAGCATGAAAGTTAGCATCATCTACGCCAAATGGCCCAAACTCAGATACCAGCCCGAGTTCCACCTGCCGCCCCACGGGCCGGTGGTATTTGCCTCGGCCCTGCCCGACGACGTGGAGATCCGTTTCACGGACGAGCATGTAACCGATGTGGACTTTGACGACGACGCCGACCTGATTTTTATGTCGGTGATGCTCACCTGCCAGATCCCGCGGGCCTGGGAGATTGCAGACGAATTCCGGAAAAGGGGAAAAACCGTGATCTTCGGCGGCATCGCCGCCCAGCTCCATTTCGAGGAAACATTGCCGCATGCGGACAGCGTCTTCTTAGGAGAAGCCGAAGGCCGGATGGAAGGGGTGCTGTCCGATTTTCGGAACGGAAACCTTCAGAAAGTGTACAATTTCCACAATTCGTTTCCGGATATCTCTCTTGTCAAAACGGCACGGCGGGACATCCTGGACCGGGAGCTGTACAACTTCCGGGGGATCCAGATGGTGGATCTGGTCCATGCCTCCCGGGGCTGCCGGTTCAACTGCTTTCCCTGCTGCACCCCGTACCTCGGCGGCAGGCAGTTCCGGCCCAGGCCCATTGACGCCGTGCTTCAGGAACTTGAATCCATCCCCAACAACCGGATTTTCCTGGTGGACAACTCCCTTGCCCAGGACGACCAGTGGGAAAAGGATCTGTTCCGGGAGATGGCGCCTTTGAAGAAAAAATGGGTTTCCCATCCCATCAAGGACGACCCGGAAATCCTCGACCTTGCCGCCAAGGCCGGGGCCTGGTACGTGTACCAGGCCATCGTGGACACCTCCGACCACATACGGGAGCGGGTGAAACGGTATAAAGACCACGGCATTCTTGTGGAAGGCACCATCATCCTCGGGTGTGACGCCGTAGGCAAAATCGGGGACCATGATGAAGACCGGATCAAGCGCCTTGTGGACTTCCTTCTGGAAATCGATCTGGATATGGCCGAATTCACTCTGCTGACCCCGTTTCCCGGCAGCAGCATCCGCAGGCAGTATGAAAAGGAAAACCGGATTATCAGCAACGACTGGTCCAGATACACCTGTGACAGGGCCGTGTTCCAACCGAAACGGATGACGCCGGAAAAGCTGGAACAGATGTACGACTATGCCTGGGAGACCTTTTATGCGGAATCGTCCAAGGAGATCCGGATGGCCAAACTCTTTCTGGATGTGCTGAAAAAGGAAAAAAAGGACGGCACCTACAAACGGTATGATGTGAAGAACAAAAAACGCTGGGGCCGCAAACAGAACGTAACGAACTGATCCGGCCGGACGGACGACGGATCTCAATACAGCGGGGTAACCGTTCACGGTTTACAGTTGTGGGTTCACGGTTGAAAAAACTGTGACCTGTAAACCGATAACCGTGAACGGCTACACAGGAGGAACATGAAAATACTGCTTATCGATTCAAATGTGGCCACATCCCCATACCCGGTATACCCGCTGGGCATGAGCATGGTGGCGGGCGCCCTGGCCGATGCCGGCCACGAGGTGGCCCAGTTTGATTTTCTGCAGAACGACAAGTCCTTTGAAAGACTGAGAACGGAGATCAAGCGGGAGAACCCCGCCATTGTAGGCATTTCCATGCGGAACATCGACAATGTCAACCTGATGAACGAACAGCGGTATATCAGTGTCGTCAAAGACATAGTAAACGAGATCCGATCCCTGACCGACGCCAGAGTGGTGCTCGGCGGAACGGCGTTTTCCCTTCTGCCCGAAGATATCCTGCATCACCTGGGCGCGGATTTCGGTATTGTCGGCGAGGGGGAAAAACTGATGACGGATCTGGCCGACAGGATTGAAAACGGCAGGGAACCGGCCGATCCGGTTCTCCGGGCCGGATCATGTCTCTCCGGCAAACAGATGCACAGGGCCCTTTACGACGGCCGGATCATGGAATGGTACCTGTCAAGCGGATCGCTTGCCAATGTCCAGACCAAGCGGGGGTGTCCGCACAAATGCGTGTACTGTTCGTACCCGGCACTGGAGGGAAAGGAGATCCGGCCGAGGGACGTAAAGGACACGGTGGACGACATTGAATGCCTCGTCCGAAAGCACGCCGCCCGGATGATCTTTTTCACGGACTCCATATTCAACGACGAAGAAGGCCACTACATCACCCTTCTTCAAGAGATGGAAAGACGGAACCTGTCAGTCCCGTGGACTGCGTACATCAAACCCGGCCCCATCGAAAAAAGCGTGTTCGATCTCATGCTCAAAACAGGGGTGCGCGGCGTGGAGCTCGGTTCGGACGGTGCCACTGACAGGACACTGAAAGCCTTAGGCAAATCCTTCAGGTTCCGGGACATCATCGACTGCAACCGTGCGTTTGCCGACAATGGCATCGCCACGGCCAACTTTTTCATGTTCGGCGGGCCCGGGGAGACCCGGGAGACCGTCACCCAAGGGATCGACAACATCATCGGCCTCAAAAACACGGTATCGTTCATGTTCATCGGTATACGGATTCTGCCGGGAACGGCGCTTAAGAACCTCGCAGTGAAGCAGAGCCTGCTCGACCCTGCCCGAAGCCTGCTCGACCCGGTCTACTATATCGACCCCGGGCTTGACAAGGACTGGCTGGAGGCGACGATGGAACAGGGATTCAAACCCTACCGCCATTGTGTGTTCCCGCCGGACACCTATGACAAAAGCGTAAAATTTCTGCACAAACTCGGCCACAATGGACTGATGTGGGACATGCTCATCCCCGGAAGGGGACGGGGGGAAAGGAGAGTGACATCCCCTTGAAGCAGCGCGATATCTGGTGTGTCATACCGGTGTACAACAACGCCGGCACCGTTATGGAAACGGTCTCCCGTGTCCGGGACTTCGAGATCGGGATTCTGGTGGTGGATGACGGGTCCACGGACGCGGACCTCTGCGTGCTGCTCAGCTCGATGGAAGATGTGGTGGTGATCCGCCATTCCCGAAACCGGGGCAAGGGGGAAGCCCTGAAGACGGCCCTTGATTTTCTTTCCCGGCAAAACGCCTCCCACATGATCACCATGGACGCGGACGGACAGCACAATCCGGATGACATCCCCGCCTTCATGGACGCGATCCGGGATGACCCTAACGCCGTATGGGTCGGGGCAAGAACCTTCGAAGGAAGCGCGGCCCCCGGTTCCAGCCGCTTCGGCCGCCGTTTTTCCAATATGTGGTTCAGAATCGAGACCGGAAGGGACTGCCCGGACACCCAGAGCGGATTCCGTGCCTATCCGGTCCGGTTGATCCGGCAGCTGAAACTTTCCGGCAGGCACTACGAATTCGAGATGGAGATCCTGGTCAAGGCGGCCTGGGCCGGTCTTGAAACCAAGAGCCTGGAGGTTTCGGTGTACTATCCGGACCCTTCCGAACGGGTTTCCCATTTCAAGCCGTTCACGGACAACCGCCGGATCTCGCTGATGCACGCAAAGCTGGTGGGCCGAAGGCTTTTGCCCCTGCCCCACAAGAGACTTGTCAGGCAGGAAACGAATTACAGACTCGAGCTTCTGCGCCGGCCGGGGACTTTCTTTAAAATGCTGTTAAAAGAGAACGCTTCTCCGTGGGGACTTGCCGTTTCAGCAGCCGTGGGAACCATTCTTGCCGTACTCCCGATCATCGGTCTTCACACCGTAACGATTTTGTACGTGACCGCCCGGCTTCATCTGAACAAGATCATGGCGCTCGCCATCCAGATCCTGTACTCTCCGCCATTCGTGCCCTTTGTCTGCATCGAGGTCGGCCACTATCTACGGGAAGGCGTCTTCCTGACCGATTTCACTTTCTCCTCGATTTCCGGCAACCTGTACGGGTTTTTCACGGAC
>JAIPEK010000024.1 GCA_021737205.1 Desulfarculaceae bacterium | reverse complement strand
AGTGACGACTCGCAGGATATTACTGACCGGCACGGCCGGGAAACTGAATCGAACCGCAAAGCTTGGGTCAAAAGAGGCAAAGAAAGACAGGGATTTCAGGAGACCGTGTATAAAAGCCTTGATGCGTTCCTGGTGGACCGGGGATCCGACAAGAGCGTCATTGCCGGATATCCATGGTTTCTTGACTGGGGCAGGGACAGCCTGATTTTCTGCCGGAGCCTGATCGAACTTGGCCGCTTTGAGGAGGCACGGGGGATTTTGCGGCTGTTCGGGCGATTCGAGAAAGACGGCACACTGCCCAACATGATCGTGGGAGAAGATGCCGGGAACATCGAAACATCAGACGCTCCCTTATGGTTTGTGGCCTGCTGCCGGGAACTTTTTGAAAAAGAACCGAACAGCAAGTTTCTCGAGGAGCATCTCGGGGACCGGACCGTGGCAGAAACCGTTCTCTCGATTGTGCAAAACCTGATAAGCGGCACAAACACCGGGGTTGTAATGGACAAGGCATCGCTTCTTCTGTACAGCCCGCCCCATTTTACATGGATGGATACCAATTTTCCGGCCGGGACCCCCAGGCAGGGATATCCGGTGGAAATTCAGGCCCTGTGGTACTATGCACTTGAATTTATGTCCATGGCCGGCATCGAAGGGGATCATACCCAATGGAAAGAGTGGGCCGAAAAGGTGAAAGAAAATATCACCACCCTTTTTTATCTGGAGGAACCAGGGTTTTTCTCCGACTGCCTGCATGCCGGACGGCAAATGCCCGCGTTTGATGCAAAGGCGGATGACGCGCTGCGCCCCAACCAGCTTTTGCTGATCACGTTGAACGTGGTTTCCGATCCCGAGGTGTGCAGGAATACGCTGAGTGCATGCATGGAGCTTCTGGTGCCGGGCGCGGTAAGGAGTCTCGCCGACCGCCGGACGGCATTTCCGTTTGAGATTCATCATCACGGGAAACTTTTGAAAGACCCCCATTATCCGTATTCCGGAAGGTATGCCGGGGATGAGGACACGAAGCGGAAACCGGCCTACCATAACGGGACGGCATGGACATGGCAGTTTCCCATGTTCTGTGAAGCCTGGGCTAAAACATTTCAAGGAAAGGCTTTTGAAACCGCTCTTGCCTGGATCGGCAGTGCGGCGGGGCTCATGGAAAAAGGGGCCGTCGGATTCATACCGGAAATACTGGACGGGGATTTTCCTCATACTCCCAGGGGATGTGACGCCCAGGCATGGGGATCAAGTGAGCTTGCAAGAGTGATCCGCAAACTTGCGGAAGAAAGGAAAAACCCCTGATCTTTTCCGCTGAATGGAGGGAACCATGATCGATGCAAAACAAAAACCGCGTATCCTGATAGTTACTCCGGAGGTCACTTATCTGCCCGAGGGGATGGGCAACCTGTCCAATTATTCCGCAAAGGCGGGCGGGCTGGCTGATGTGTCGGCCGCACTGATCAGTGCCCTGTTTGACCTGGGGTGTGATGTGCACGTGGCACTGCCCGACTACCGGAATCTGTTCGACGACGCACCTGTGGTGTTCAGCAGGGAGCTTGTCCGGATACGGCAGAGGCTGAACAACGAGCGGATTCACCTGGCCGAAGACCGGGCGTTTTACTACCTCAACACGGTGTATTCCGGATATTCGGACCAGGATCTCAAGGTATCCCTGGCATTCCAGAGAGAGCTTTTGTATAATATCATCCCGAGGGTGGACCCGGACATCATTCACTGCAACGACTGGATGACGGGGCTCGTGCCTGCAATGGCAAAACAGTTTCAGATTCCCTGTCTGTTCACCATCCACAACATTCATACGGTCACCGCCACAATGGCGGAAATAGAGGACAGGGGAATTGACGTCCCGCTTTTCTGGAATTACCTTTATTTCCGGAATACACCCCATAACTACGAGGAGAGCCGGGCCTGGAATCCGGTTGATTTTCTGGTCTCCGGGGTATTCGCCTCTCATTACGTGAATACGGTGAGTCCGGCTTTTCTCGAGGAAATCGTCAACGGCCGCCATCCGTTTGTGAAAGAACCCCTGCGGCAGGAACTTGCCAACAAATGGCACGCAGATTGCGCAGACGGGGTTCTCAACGCCCCTGAGCCCGAATTCAACCCGGCGGTGGATGAGAAGGTGAAATTCAACTACGGCCCCAAAAATCACAGGCAAAAGAAGGCTGAAAACAAATATGTACTCCAGAAAACCCTGGGACTCGAGGAAGATGAGAACGCCGTGCTGTTTTTCTGGCCTTCCCGGCTCGACCCGGTCCAGAAAGGGTGTCAGCTTCTGGCGGGCATACTCTACAGCATTGTGGCCGAATACTGGCAGGACCTTCTCCAGGTGGTTTTTGTGGCCAACGGACGGTTCCAGGTGCATTTTACGGATATCGTCCGGATTCATGGCATTGAAAACCGGGTGGCGGTGTGCGATTTTGTGGAAGAGTTGTCCCACCAGGCGTTTGCCGCATCCGATTTTCTCTTTATGCCGTCTTCTTTCGAGCCGTGCGGCCTGCCCCAGATGGTCGGCTGCATTTACGGATCCCTTCCCATTGTCCATGACACGGGCGGGCTCCATGACACCATTCACCAGATGGATGTGGAAAACAACACCGGCAACGGATTTTTGTTCAATGTCCATGATGCAGGGGGACTCAAATGGGCGGTTGACCGTGCCATGGATTTCTACCGCCTGGACGCTGATGCAAAAGAGGAGCAGATCCGCCGGGTGATGATCGAGGGGGTGCTGACATTCAATCACACCGAGTGCGCGGAAAAATATATTCAACTGTATGAAAAAATGCTGAAAAGGCCGTTTCTTGTCTGATACCTATTTAAATACCGACCCGTACCTTGCCCCGTACAAGGATAAAGTGCTGGCGTTGCTGGAGCATACCCGGTTGAAGGAGGCACTGATTTCCCGGTATCTTGCTCCAACTGTTTATGATTTTGCCGATTACCATCTGACATTCGGCCTTCACCGGACCAAAGACGGATGGCTTTTCCGGGAATGGGCCCCTTCGGCCACAGCCGTATACATCATCGGCGAGAAAACGAACTGGGAAAAGCAGCCTGGGTTCAGGCTCGAGCGGGCCGGGGAGACGGGCGTGTTTGAAAAACGGTTTGATCGGCAAGTGTTCCGGCACGGGGATCTCTACCGGCTGAAGGTGGAATGGAACGGCGGGGAAGGGGACCGGATTCCCACCGCGGCCGGCTTCGTGGTCCAGGATCCTGCCACCTTGATTTTCAATGCCCTGGTATGGAACCCGGAACCGTTTACCTGGCAGGTGCCGCGGTTGGAGTCCCGGCCGGAACCGCTGCTGATTTATGAGGCCCATGCAGGAATGGCACTGGAAGAAGAACGGATCGGCACCTGGGCCGAGTTTGAGCAGCATATCCTGCCGAAAATCAAAAAGGCCGGGTACAACGCCGTACAGCTCATGGCCGTGCAGGAGCACCCATATTACGGTTCCTTCGGATACCATGTCTCCAGTTTTTTCGCCCCGTCCTCGCGGTTCGGCACCCCGGAAGAGCTCAAAAGTCTGATCGACAAGGCCCATGCCATGGGGCTGCGGGTGTTCATGGACGTGATTCATTCCCATGCAGTGAAAAACGAGATCGAAGGGCTTTCCCGGTTTGACGGGACCCTGTACCAGTTTTTCCATGCCGATGAAAAGGGGCTTCACACTCTCTGGGATTCCAGGTGTTTCAATTACGGCAAACTGATGGTGGTCCGCTTCCTTCTGTCCAACCTGCGGTACTGGCTGGAGGAGTTCCGTGTGGACGGGTTCCGGTTTGACGGTATCACCAGCATGCTGTTCGAGGACCACGGTCTCGGAAAAGCGTTCACCGGGTATGATGACTACTTTAACAGCGGCCTGGACGTGGACGGTCTGTCTTATCTTTTCCTTGCCAACCGCCTGGTCCACGGGATAAACCCTTCAGCCTTGACGATCGCAGAGGATGTCAGCGGGTTTCCCGGGCTTGCCGCGCCTGCCGACCAGGGCGGAATAGGGTTTGATTACCGGTTTTCCATGGGGGTGCCGGATTTCTGGATCAAGCTTCTGAAAGAGTATGCGGACGAGGACTGGCCCCTGGGCACCCTGTGGCACGAGCTGATTTCCAGCAGGGAAGAAGAAAAGACCATCAGTTATGTGGAATCCCATGACCAGGCACTTGTGGGGGACATGACCTTGATGATGCGTCTGATGGGATCGGATATTTACCATGCCATGTCCGTCTACAGCACCGGTCTCAAGACGTTCCGGGCGGTTAATCTTCACAAGATGATCCGCCTTGTTACCCTGGGTACCGCCAAGAGCGGATATTTGAATTTTATGGGCAACGAGTTCGGCCACCCCGAATGGATCGATTTCCCGTCAGAGCAGAACAACTGGTCCTATCAATATGCAAGACGGCAGTGGTCATTGCGGTACAACCATGTGCTCTATTACAGCAAACTTGCCGATTTTGACGCCGCCATGATCGAGCTTGTGAAATCGGGCGGCATCATTGACTCCAAAAAGCCGGACCTTCTGCATCTTCACGAGGAGAACCGCGTGATCGCGTTCATGCGGGATAAGTATGTGTTTGTTTTTAATTTCCATCCCCATGAATCCTTCAGGGATTACATCATCCATGCACCGACCGGAACCTACAAAACCGTTCTAAATACGGACGAATCCAGATTCGGCGGGCACGGACGGCTTGTGGACGACCAGATTCACCACACCCTGAAAGAGGCGGGCCTGAGCCTTTATCTCCCCACAAGAACAGGTGTGGTGTTGACGAAAATGTGAACTTTTCCGGTAATAAGATAAGCTCTTGTCTCTTGTTTTAGGCTTGGATCATTTTTTTTAAAAATCGGCCCGTATGGGAGGCGGTATTGTCCTTTACCTGTTCCGGGGTGCCTGTGGCGATAATCTCTCCGCCCCGGTCCCCGCCTTCCGGCCCCAGGTCGATGATATGGTCGGCATATTTGATCACGTCGAGATTGTGTTCGATCACCACTACGGTGTTCCCGGTTTCCACCAGCCTGTTGAGCACGGAAAGCAGTTTCTTGATGTCATCGGTGTGAAGCCCTGTGGTGGGTTCGTCGAGGATGTAGATCGTCCGGCCCGTACTCCGCTTGCTCAACTCCCTTGCAAGCTTGATCCTCTGGGCCTCTCCTCCGGACAGGGTAATGGCGGACTGGCCGAGTTTCACATACCCCAGCCCCACGTCCACAAGGGTCTGAAGCTTGGATTTGATGGTGGAAAGCTTGTCGAAAAACCGCAGCGCCTGGTTGATGGTCATATCGAGCACTTCGGCAATGCTTTTGCCCCTGTACTTGATGTCCAGGGTCTCCCGGTTGTATCTTTTTCCGCTGCAGACGTCGCAGGACACGTATACATCCGGCAGAAAATGCATCTCGATTTTGATGATCCCGTCCCCGGAACAGGATTCGCACCTGCCGCCCTTGACGTTAAAGCTGAATCTGCCGGGTTTGTACCCTTTGGCCCGTGCTTCCGGGGTCTGGGCAAACAGTTCCCTGATGTGGGTGAAGACCCCGGTGTAGGTGGCAGGGTTGCTTCTCGGGGTCCTTCCGATGGGCGACTGGTCGATATGGACCACCTTGTCCAGATACTTGAGGCCGGATATGCCGTTGTGGGTGCCGGGGATCATGCGGGAGCCGTGCAGCCGGTTCATCAGTGTATTGTACAGCGTGGTCAACACCAGAGTGGATTTACCCGATCCGGAAACCCCGGTCACGCAGATGAAGGTACCCAGCGGAAAGGTGGCTGTGACGGATTTGAGATTATTGGAGACCGCTTCTTTGACCACCAGTTTTTTGCCGTTGCCGTTCCGCCTTTTATCCGGGATTTCGATCCGCTTTTTGCCGGAAAGGTATTCTCCGGTAAGAGAGGTGCCGTTTTTCAGCAGTTCTTGAGGGGTTCCGGCAAAGACAACCTCTCCCCCGTTGATTCCGGCGGCAGGACCCATGTCGATGACATAGTCGGACGACAGGATGGTTTCTTCATCGTGCTCCACCACGAGAACCGAGTTGCCGACATCCTTGAGGTTTCTCAACGTTTCGAGAAGCCGCTTGTTGTCTCTCTGGTGAAGGCCGATACTGGGTTCGTCCAGTACATACAGCACTCCGGTGAGCTTGGAGCCGATCTGGGTGGCAAGCCGGATTCTCTGGCTTTCCCCGCCGGACAGCGTGGCCGCGGACCTGTCCAGGGTGAGATACTCCAGCCCCACACTTTTGAGGAACCCGAGACGCTCTTTCAGTTCCTTGACGATTCCTTCGGATATAATGCGGTCTTTTCCCTCAAAGGCAAGGGAATGGACAAAGTGTTCCGCATTTTCAACGGACTTGGCTGCCAGTTCATAAACGGGAAGACCCTGGACCTTCACGGCGCCGGAAGACTTGTTGAGCCTTGTGCCTTCGCATGTCGAACATTTTTTAAAGCTCATGTACCGCTTGATATCTTCTCTGGACCAGTGGGAATCGGTTTCAAGGTATCGCCTGTTCAGGTTGGGGATGACCCCTTCAAACGGTTTGTTGTACAGTTTCCGTTTTTTGCCCCGCTCCATGTAAAAAGGGATTTTTTCCGATTTGGATCCGTACAGGATGACGTCCTGGAATTTCGGTTCCAGTTCTTTAAAGGGGGTGTAAATGTCCTGGTTGTAATAGGCGGTCAGTGCATCCAGAAATTCCATGAACTGCACCGAATTTCTTCCGGACCAGGGGAGGACGGCCCCGTCCCTCAATGACAGGCTTTTGTCCGGTACGATCAGGTCCGGGTCGAACTGGGTGACTGACCCCAGTCCGTCACACCCGGGACAGGCACCCTGGGGGGAGTTGAAGGAAAAGCTCGCCGGGGTGAATTCCGGATAGCTGATCGAGCATTTCATGCACGAAGAGGTTTCGCTGAAAAGGGTTTCCTCTCCTGTATCCGCATTCAGGACGGTCACCACGCCCTCGGCAAGTGAAAGGCCGAGTTCCACCGAATCGGTGAGACGATTTTCAATGCCCTCCTTGATCACCAGGCGGTCCACCACCGCATCAATGGTATGCTTTCTGGTTTTGGCAAGCTTTGGGACCTCGTCTGTTGAATAAATCTCGCCATCGATCCGGACCCGGGCGAACCCTTCTTTGGCAAATTTTTTCAGCGTGTTTTCATGGGAGCCTTTTTTGTTGGTGACCACCGGCGCCAGAACCATAATCCGGGTCTTCTCTCCCATAGCCGTGATCCGGTCGATGATCTGGTCCACGGACATGGAGGAAATGGGGTCCCCGCATTTGTAGCAGTGGGGAACGCCCACCCGGGCATAAAGAAGCCGCAGGTAATCATAGATTTCGGTGACCGTTCCTACGGTGGATCTCGGGTTGTGGCTGGCGGTTTTCTGTTCGATGGAGATGGCCGGAGAAAGGCCCATGATAAAATCTACATCCGGTTTGTCCATCTGGCCGAGAAACTGCCTGGCATAAGTGGACAAAGATTCGACATACCGTCTCTGGCCCTCTGCATAAAGGGTGTCAAAGGCAAGGGTTGACTTGCCGGACCCGGACAGTCCGGTTATAGTCACGAGCCGGTTTCTGGGGATTTCCACGTTGATATTTTTCAGGTTGTGCTCTCTTGCACCCTGAATAATAATTTTGTCTGAGCTCATTATCGTTTCTTTTGGTTTTGCGCCTGAAATGCAGCAAGTTTAACAGCTTCAACAAGGCTGGTGTCATCGGCGAGCCCCTTCCATGCGATGTCATACGCCGTGCCGTGGTCAACCGAAGTCCGGATGATGTCCAGCCCGAGGGTGGTGTTGACCCCGTCTTTGAAATGGACCATTTTGAAGGGAATCAACCCCTGGTCATGGTACATGCAGACCACGCAGTCAAATTTTCCGTTGACGGCATGAAAGAATACAGTATCCGGCGGCAGGGGGCCTGACACATCCCATCCCCTGGTTACGGCCGACCGGACGGCGGGCTCGATGATTTTCCGCTCTTGTTCCCCGAACATACCGTCCTCTCCCGCGTGTGGATTGAGGCCGGCTACGGCCACTTTCGGCTGGTTTATGCCGAAACGCTCCACAAGTGAATTGCGGCAGATTTCAATGGTTTCCAGTACCTTTTCCCGGGTAAGGGAGCCGGGTACACGGGAGAGAGGCATATGAATAGTCACAAGGACCACTTTGAGCCGGTTCCCGGTCAGCATCATGGCGAACCGGTCCGCACCGGTCCGGTGGGATATCAGTTCCGTATGACCGTGGTATTCGCTTCCGGCCAGTTTGAGCGCGGTTTTGGTCACGGGAGCAGTGACCATCGCATCGAGTTCCTTTTCCATTGCAAGGGCAACACATTTTTCAATGTACGAGAGCATGGCTTTCCCGGTTTCCCCCGCCGGCAGGCCCGGCCTCATTTTTTCCGCATCAACGGGGTATCCTTGAATGACATTGACGGTTTTTCTATCAAAAACCGCATGATCCAAGGAATCGATTTTCTGAAAATCAAGGGGCAGCTTCAAAAGTTGGGAAGCTTTCATGAGCACCCCTGCATCTCCGAGGACAACGGGCCTGCACAATCGGCGCACATGTTCACGTGCCATTGCGGAACAGATGATTTCAGGTCCGATTCCGGCCGGATCTCCCATTGTAATACCGATGATCGGAAGGTGCTGAGTACTTGTCATTTATGTGTATCCCGTCTGATATCCCATAAAAAAATCCGCTGCAAAAAGCCAGCGGGTCAGTTTCGATTCGGGTTTCATACTCCGGAGTATACGCTCCCCTCCCGGGGATGTAAATATGTAACTTTTCAAATTGTGAAACCCTCTGAAATTATACGCGTTTCAAAAAAGGAGTGAGAAAAGAGGAAAATAAAGGAAAAATTAAAAATTTAAAGGAAATCAAAGAAACCCTGATTTTTTGAAAACAAGCCCCCCTTAGGTAACGCCAATATTTCATTGGAAAATAACGGGTTATGAAAGTGCTTGTAATTCGGGGAAGTTGCTCTGTTTCACGTAAAAATATTGAATAAAATCAATAATTTGTTTTAAAGCAAATGTTTCCGTTCAAACATCTTCCTAACAAAGCTTTATTTGATTTGACGCAAAACGAGATATGAAATACAAATGTTCCATCTTTTTCAAGCAGTTTATATTTCTTGTTAATCATCGTTTATTGTTCATCATCAGTTGCTAACCCATGACCGTAAAAGAATTTGTAAAAGAGCCTATGTCTGAAGAGCGCATGGAAAATTGCTGGATCAAAGTCAAGCAGAGACTGGAGGAGAGTCTGCCCGGCCACAGTTACAAAATGTGGGTGGAGCCCGTGCATTTTATGGATTCGGACGATTCGACCATAAAACTCTCTTGCCCGAACAGCTTTCTGGCAAGACGGATCAAGTCCAACTATCTTTTTCGATTTCAAAAAGAGTTGGCCGGGCTCGGACTTAATGATATCCGGATCGAGTTTTACACGGAACAAAGAAAGGCGCCTGAAAAGAAGATGGCCGAAACAGGAAAAACCCCGGCTCGCCCGGTTTCTGCCGGCCGGGTGAGGCCGGAAGAGGCAAGGCAGATGAGCCTTCCCGGTATGAATACCAGGCCGGAGACCGGAAGATTTTTGAACAACGGGTATACGTTTGATGGTTTTGTGGTGGGCAAAAACAGCAATTTCGCCTATTCCGCGTCCCTCTCTCTTGCCCGGGGAACATTCGATACGGACAATATCCTCTATCTTCTCTCGGGGACGGGTCTTGGCAAGAGTCACCTGGCACAGGCGGTGGGTCATTACATCCTCACCAACAATGTCACGGAAAAGGTCTACTATATTACTGCTGAAGATTTCACCAACGAAATGATCGAGGCCTTGAAAAACAAAACCATATACAGATTCAAGGAAAAATACAGGCGCTGCTGTGATGTGCTCATACTCGAGGACATCCATTTTCTTTCCGGAAAACAGGCCACCCAGAAGGAACTCGCCCTGACCCTGGACCATCTGCTGGATTCCGGCAAAAAGATCATTTTCAGCGGAAGCCATGCGCCCGCCAGCATCCCGAAACTGGAGGAATCCCTGGAATCGAGGCTATCACTCGGTCTGATGACGGAAATCGAGGCCCCTGATTTCAACACACGCTTTAAGATCCTGGAGAAGAAAGCAACAGACAACGGGTATTATGTCCCCGGAGAGGTCATGGAATTTCTGGCCCAGGAGCTTTCCTGTAACGTAAGACAGCTGGAAAGCGGCTTGAAAGGGGTTGTGGCCAAGGGCTCGATCCTTAATGAACCCATTGATATCAATCTTGCCGAAAGCGTGATCAAAAATTTTGCAAAAATCGAAAAAAGAATTTCCGTGGCTTCGATCAAGCGGCTTGTCTGCAAGGAGTTTTCGATATCTGAAAAGGATATCGTCTCCCCTTCCAGGAAACAGAGGATCGTAAAGCCTCGGCAGATGGCCATTTATCTTTCCAGGAAATACACCAAAGAGCCATTGAAGGTGATCGGGAAAAATTTCAACCGGTACCATGCCACCGCCATTTACGCCATTAACGCCATTGAAAAGGAATTGAAAAAAACCAATGCAATTTCCGAACAGGTGCGGTATCTTACACGGAAGATAGAGGAAGGCAAATTATAAAATTCCAACCGATATATGGCCGGTTTGTCAGAAAACACACAAAAAAAAATTGCCAAAATAACAGGTAAAAAGTATACGGTCTCGGACAGAGAAGAACTGGTCTGCCATTCGTATGATGCGGCAGGAAAAGCCGGCCATCTGCCGGACGCAATAGTTTTTCCGGCGAATACGGATCAGGTGAGCCGGGTCCTTGCGCTTGCTTCGGCCGATGGGTTTTCCGTGATTCCCAGGGGGAGCGGTTCTGGAATGACCGGCGGCGCCGTTCCGGTGAATGGCGGTGTGGTAATGGTCACAAGCCGAATGAACCGGATTCTTGAAATCGATAAAGAGAATTTTGTCGCCCGGGTGGAACCCGGCGTGGTCGTAAAGGACCTGCATGATGCCGCGGCAGAGGAAGGACTCTTTTACCCGCCTGATCCGGCAAGCTCCCCCGTCTGTACCATCGGCGGAAACGTGGCCGAGTGCGCAGGCGGCCCGCGTGCTGTGAAATACGGGGTCACAAGGGATTATGTGCTGGGACTTGAGGCTGTACTCGCTACGGGCGAGGTAATCCGCACCGGCGTGAAAACGGCGAAAGGGGTTGCCGGCTATGATCTGACCCGTCTTCTCGTGGGATCCGAAGGAACTCTGGCTGTTGTAACACAAATCACTTTGAAGCTCATCGCAGCTCCGCAGAAGGTGAAAACCATGGCTGCGGTTTTCGATTCCATGGAATCGGCGGCCCGGACGGTTTCCGCCGTCATGCGGGATGCAGTGCTCCCGAGATGCATGGAATACATTGACCGGGCCTCCCTTGACTGTGTGAAAGAATCCATGAGTTTTGAAATCCCCGATTCGGTCCAGGCCATGCTGATCATCGAGGTGGACGGTGCAGCAGATTGTGTGGAAAAGGACTATCACGATCTGGTCGATTTTTTGCGGCAGAACGGTGCTGCTGATGTATTGGTTTCTTCGGGGGCCGAAGAGACCGAACGATTGTGGCAGGCCAGGAAATCCCTTTCTCCGGCATTGTTCCGGATTGCCCCGAACAAGATCAACGAGGACATCGTGGTTCCGGTCAGCCGGATTCCCGACATGGTGACGGCCATCAAAGAGATAGGCGTGAAATACGGCCTGTATACGGCTACCTTCGGCCATGCCGGTGACGGCAATATCCACTGCAATATCATGTACGACGGCAGGGATCCCGTACAGGCGGAACGGTCCAGGAAAGCCATCGGCGAGGTGTTCGATTACACGCTGAAGCTCGGCGGCTCCATTACAGGTGAACACGGGGTGGGTCTTACCAAGATGAAGTATCTTCCCGGTGAGATCAATGAGACCGAGATCCGTCTGATGAAACAGATCAAGCAGCTATTTGATCCATCCGGGATTCTCAATCCGGGCAAAATATTCTATTGAAGCGAAAATTGCGGGATTTTTTGTAAGATCCCTTACCTATCCGGTCTTCAGTTCGGTTTGATCTGGTAGGCATCAAATCCAAGAAGCTGGTCCAGGATATCGATTTTGGGGTTGAGAATCTGCTCTCCGATGCATTTGATGGACAGGGCACAATAATGACTGCAGAGCCGGTTATCCTTGTCAAATTCGCCGTAGCAGTCCGGGCTGTCCAGGCAGTCTTCTTTCAGAACACTGTTTATATGGGTATTGGTAAACTGTTTGATAACCTTTGTCCTCCTGGTTAAGATGGTCTTTGTTTCGAGGCGGTTTGAATATACATCGGTTTGAAAAAAATTTCAATATCCAAATTTCAATGAAATGATAAAATCATCAGGTTAATATCCGTTTGAAAGCCGGATCATGGATTCAAGCTTTTCCACAAGAGGCGGCAGGGTTTCCTTTTTTGTGGCGCTTACGGCCACTCCGCAGCTCAGCAGCCATTTGTCTTCAAATGTATTCATGTCCACCCGGTCGGGTTTGTTGAACACGTACACCATAGGGGCTTTGTGAAGTTTGAGGTCCTTCAGGAGGCTGTCCACCGACTCCATCTGCTGTTTGTACCGCGGGTTGCTGATATCGATGACATGGAGGATGATATCAGCATCGTCCAGCTCTTCAAGGGTAGCGTGAAACGCCTCGAGAAGTTCGGACGGCAGATTCTGTATGAACCCGACCGTATCCGTTATAATCGCTTCGGAGTCTCTGGGGAACCGCAGCTTCCGGCTTGACGGATCCAGCGTGGCGAAAAGCCGGTCAGCCGCCTTGATTTCGCTGTTGGTCAGGGCGTTCAGGAGAGTGGATTTTCCTGCATTGGTGTACCCGACAATGGAAATTACCGGCAGCCGGTTCTTTTTCCGCTGCGCTCTCTGGTTGTGCCTCTGCTTTCGGACTTTGTCGATCTCTTTTTTCAGCCGGGTGATTTTGTCCCTCACCCGGCGCCGGTTGATCTCGAGTTTGGTTTCCCCGGGCCCCCTGCCGCCGATACCGCCGGTGAGCCTTGACATGGCCGTATTTTTGGTGATCAGTCGCGGCAGAAGGTACTCCATCTGTGCCAGTTCCACCTGGAGTTTTCCCTCCCTGCTTTTGGCCTGCTTGGCAAAGATGTCCAGGATGAGCTGAGTGCGGTCTATGACCTTCATTTCCACAAAATCGGTAATGGACCGGATCTGGGACGGGGTCAGGACCGTATCGAATACCAGCATGGTGGCGTGTTTCTGAATGGCCTGGATGGTAAGATCCGCCAGCTTGCCCTTTCCGAGAACGTATCTGGTATCGATCTTTTTCCGCTTGGCCACAACAGCGTCAATGACATTGATCCGGCTGGTTTTGCAAAGATCCTTGAGTTCATCCAGGCTGGCATGGGCCTCCTTGAAGTTGGCGGTTGCCACGTGGATCAAAAGCGCTTTTTCTTCTTCCCTTTCGGTTTTGTACAGCGCGTTTTTCCGGGAGAGCTCCGTTTCCAGTTCTTCGATCAGGTTGTAGCAATCGATTTCAAGGTCGTTGATGGTACAGGGCTCCATGACCCGGTACGGATCGCCGTCTTCATCCGGAAGGATATGGCCCATGTAGACTTTGCCGGGCTCCCCGTTTTGTTTCATGCACACCGCGGCCATGAAATCGAGCCGCAAAAGGGCCAGGTCGGTGAGGTCGTCCCGGGTCAGGGGCTCTTCTTTCATATGGGTGTGCACGCACCGCAGACCTTTGAGTTTTCCCGGTACAGCCATGTGGTCCGGAGTCACCGGTATAACGATCCGGTGGGGCTCTCCTGCGATTACGTATTTTGTTTTTCCCGCCCTGTCGATCAGAAGTCCGATCTGGCGTTTGGTTTCAAAAGAAAGTTTCACCAGTTCCCTTGCCTGTTCATCCGTGATGACGCAGTCCGGAGGTGTGGTAAAATGGTAGAGATTCTCAAGCGATTTGATCTGGGTGGATTTTAAACCTGATGTATTTCCGATGACTTTCTTTTTCATTCAAGGTCCTGATAGGTTTCAGAAGCGAGCTCTTCAAAACGGGTGTACTGGCCGATAAAATGCATGCCGGCCGTGCCCACGGATCCGTTCCTGTTTTTGGCCACGATGATTTCCGCTTTTCCCCTGTGCGGGTTGTCCGCCTCTTTGTTGTATACCTCGTCCCTGTAGATGAACGAGACAATGTCCGCATCCTGCTCGAGTGCTCCGGATTCCCGCAGATCCGAAAGCAGCGGGCGCTTGTCGCTTCTCTGTTCAAGCATTCTGTTGAGCTGGGAGAGTGCAAGGATCGGAATATTGAGTTCTTTTGCAAGGGATTTCAGGGCTCTTGAAATTTCGGCGATTTCAAGGTCCTTTCTTTCCAGTCTCACAGGCGCTTTCATAAGCTGAAGATAGTCGATGACAATCAGGCCCAGTCCGCTCTCCTTTTTGATCCGCCGCGCTTTGGCCCGGATGTCCATAACCGTGATGTTGGGGGAATCATCGATAAAAATCGGCAGATCGTTCAAAAGACCCGCCGCATCAGTGGCGTTCTGCCAGTCCTCCTGGGTGATGAACCCGGTTTTCAGCCGGTTCGAATCAATGCGGGCTTCCGACGTGAGAAGCCGCATGGAGAGCTGTTCCTTTGACATTTCCAGGGAGAATACGGCCACCGGTGCGGTTTCCTCGAATGCCACATTCCGTGCGATGTTCAGGGCGAACGCGGTTTTCCCCATGCTCGGCCGGGCGGCAAGGATGATGAGATCGGAATTCTGCAGTCCGGAGGACAGCGAGTCCAGGCGGGGATATCCGGTGGTAAGTCCGGAAAGGCCTCCCT
>JAIPEK010000023.1 GCA_021737205.1 Desulfarculaceae bacterium | reverse complement strand
ACCTGAGAAGAGGCATGGTGGACGAGGGGCTCGTGCCCCAGTCCCTGCAGAAACCTCTCAAGGCGCTGGAAAAGAGGGGCAATCCGTACGGCAAAATGGAGAAAAAGCGGGCCGAGTGGACCAAGGAAGAAGAGTTCGCCGAATCCTGTTCCGTCAAGGTGTTGGAGAACGGAGACACAGCAGAAACGCTCTACTTTGTGGACAGCATCACATCCTATGACGAGGAGATTCAGGAAATCGCCAGACGGACTTCCCTACTTCTGGCTGCGGCCGGAGTGGATTTCGGGGTGCTCGGAAAGCTGGAGAAGGATTCGGGCAACGAGGTGCTGCGGTTCGGGGAGGAGATGCTGTATCAGCAGCTGCAGGAGGACAACGTGGAGGCCATCAGGGCCTCCGGTGCCGAAAAGATTGTAACGGCGGACCCCCATGCATACAATGCCCTGAAAAACGATTACCCGGAGCTTCCCCCGGTGGAGCACGTCAGTCAGCTTCTCGCACGGAAAGTGAAAGCAGGCAATCTGATGCTGGGCAGTGTCAAGGATCCGGATAAAACGTATGTGTACCATGATCCCTGTTACCTGGGACGGCATAACGGCGTTTACGAGGATCCCAGGGATGTGCTGGACGCAATAGAAGGATTGAACCGGGTGGAAATGGAAAAAAGCCGTGACCGGTCGTTCTGCTGCAGCGGCGGCGGCCTGATGCTCTTCTACGAACCCGAGGAGGAGACCCGGATGGGGGTCATGCGGGTGAATATGGCGGCCGAAGCAGGGGCCAACGTCATTGTAACCGCATGTCCGTTCTGTCTTGTGAATATCCAGGATGCCATAAAGGTGGCCGGCAAGGAAGGCGAGATGGAAGCGGTTGATCTCACCCGGCTGGTCCAGGAGCATCTGGTCTGAAAAAAATGTAACCGTTTACGGTTTACAGTTGTCGGTTCACGGTTGAAAAAACTGTGAACTGTGAACAGACAACCGTGAACGGTTACAAAATAACAAATGTGGAGGTAACAATGGAAATTTTGGTTTGTGTGAAACGGGTGCCTGACACTGCTGAGAATGAATTTGAGCTCAACAGTGAAGGCAATGACCTCGATCGGGACGATCTTGTGTATTCCGTGAATGAATGGGACAACTACGCAGTCGAAGAAGCCATCCAGATCGTGGATAAAGTCGGCGGAAACGTGACCGTTGTAACCGTGGGAGATGACGAGTCCGAAGAGGTGCTGAGAAGAGAGATGGCAATGGGCGCCAACAACGGGGTTCTGTTGTCCGATGATGCGTTCGAGGGCTCCGACTGCCGGTCCATCGCAGCCATCCTCAAGGCTGAAGTGGAAAGCGGAGCGTACGACCTTATCATGACAGGCGCCCAGGCCGACGACGGTGCGGCGGAAGTGGGCGGTATGCTGGCGGCGATGCTGGACATGCCGTATGCATCCCTGGTCAATGAAATCGAAATCCGGGACGGCGGCAAAATCAAAGCGGGAAGAGAAATTGAAGGCGGCAACCAGGAAATGAACGAGATTGAACTTCCCTGCGTGCTGTCCATCCAGACCGGTATCAACGAGCCCCGTTACGTGGGAATCCGGGGAATACGGAAGGTGGCCAAGGTGGAAATCCCGACAAAGAGTGCATCCGATCTCGGTATTGAGGAAAATTCAGTGGGTGAAAAAGGGTCAAAGGTCAAAAGGCTGGATTACTTTGTACCGGATCTCGGCGAAGGCGCTGAAATGCTGGAAGGCTCCACAGACGAGATCATTGAAAAGCTCATTGAAAAACTCAAAAGCAAGGGAGGACTGGGATAATGGCACGGATATTCGCATATATACCCCATAAGGAAGGCGCTGCTGAAGATGTGGCGTACGAGTACATCACTGCTGCAGCCAAAATTGACCCGAACGCACAGGTCACGGCGATCGTGACCGGACACGGGGACGCTCTGGATAAAGCGGCAGGTGAGATGACCGCATACTTCAAGGAAGTGATCAAAATCGGCGGGGAAGAGCTTGCCTACCCCAACGCCGAAGTGATCCGCAAGGCGCTTGTAAACATTCTCCCTGCCGATGCCGTATTCATGGGACCGCACAACACGTTCGGCATGGATCTCGCCCCGGGGCTTTCCGTAAAGCTTGATTCTCCGAGCGTCTCGGACGTTGTGGATATTGAAGGAATGGACGGTTCCACGCTTAAAGTCGTGCGGGAAGTCCTGGGCGGCCAGTTTTCCACCCATGTGACCTGTGATGCGGCAAACGGTGCCGTGATCACCATTCGTCCAGGGGCTTTCGAACCGGCGGAATCTGGTTCGGCAGGTGGAGAGGTCGTGGACAAATCCGGGGATGCCGGCGATCTGACTGCAAAAAGGCGTTTTCTCGAAGTGCTCGAAGCGGAAATCGGCGAAGTGGACATCACCAAATCCGATGTTCTGGTTTCCGTGGGCAGGGGAATCGAGGAAGAGGAAAACATCGAAATCGCACAGGAACTTGCCGAGGCAATGGGAGCAGTTGTCTCCTGTTCAAGGCCCATAGTGGATGCACACTGGCTTGAGAAATCCAGACAGGTGGGTACATCCGGCCAGACCGTCAAACCCAAGGTGTACATGGCCATGGGCATAAGCGGTTCGTTCCAGCACATGGGCGGCATCAAAGGCAAACCATTCATCGTGGCGGTGAACAAGAACCCCAAGGCGCCGATTTTCCAGGTGGCGGACGTGGGAATTGTCGAGGATATACTCGAGTTCATGCCCGAACTCGCCGAAAAAGTCAAAGAGCTGTAGTACCTTTTTACCGACACCGAGACGGGCCTGCATTTTCCCCTCCCTTTTGTGCGGGCCCGTCCGGTGCTCCTCCCTTGCTCCCTCGCGGGTTTCAATCCGTCTGCACTCTTCTCAACGGAGATAACAGAGAAAATCTGTAGCCGTTCACGGCTTGAAACTTGAAATTGGAAAGTAGAAATTGGGGAGAAGGGTAAGGTCGGGCATGAAGGCCAAATTTTCAATTTCCAATTTCAACGTTCCGTGAACGCCTACGCCTGCGAAAATCTTTCGTATTCGCTATACATTTCACCGATTCTGTTTTATATTATAGGTAAAGGACCACTATTTAAGGAGGTCAATATGCAGATCAAAAAAATATTAACACCGGTCGACGGTTCGGAGCATTCCATGAATGCGGCAAAATATTCAGCTGATTTTGCCGAATCGGTGGGGGCGAAAATCACACTCCTTCATTGCCACAGGCGTTTTCCGGTGATTCTTGCCGAACCGCACTTCCAGAATGCGATCAACGATATCATGAAGGATTCGGAAGAACTTGTTCAGCCTTTTGTGGATATGCTGGACAAACAGGGAGTCGAATTCGAAACCCGGATTCTGGAAGGATCTCCCGGAAGGGTCATCCCCGAAGTGGCCGGGATCGAAAAAATGGACATGATCATAATGGGGTCGAGGGGGGTGTCTGACCTGGAAGGGCTGATACTCGGAAGCGTCACCCATAAAGTCCTTCATGCCACAGATTGCCCCGTGCTTGTACTCAAGTAAGCTTTGCTTTATATGATAGCTGTCAGGTTTCAGGTAACCGTTCACGGTTGTCGGTTCACAGTTTTTTCAAAGAGGACCCCTTAATTCTCCTCTACCTTCGTTTCTTTAACCGTGAACCGACAACTTTAAACCGTGAACGGTTACGGTTTTAGCTAACACCTGATATCTAATATCTCAGTCCATGAATAAAATATGGAAGTCCGCTGCCTGTTCCCCTCAAAAGTCATCCCTTGATTTTTTCCAACAGTTGCGATAAAGGATAGGCTGTCTGTTCAGGCAGTCTTTTTTATTTGGGAGGCATGAATTGAAAAAGAGCGTTTTGTTCCGAAGCATACGTGCGGTGATTGTCATTTCCTGCGCCCTGGGCGTCGCGGTTTTTCTTGTTTCGGTTAAATCAGGACCGGAAAAAAGGGAAGTCAAGGAGGCCGCTCCCCTTGTGGAGGGCATGACGGTGCATAAAATTTCCAGGGTGATGGAGGTGGAGGCCTTCGGCACGGTGGAACCGGTGAAGTCCGTGAAGATTTCCGCCGAGGTCCCCGGCAGGATTGACTATATCAATCCGTCGTTCGAAGAGGGCGGTAAAATCCGGGAAGGAGAGACGTTTGTCCGGATCGATCAAAGATCGTACCGGTATGACCGAAACTCCGCACAGGTTCGGGTGCGCCAGGCCCGCGCAGACATGCGAAAACTCGGTCAGGAAATCGAAAACCTGGAGTCGGACAGGGTTCTTGCACGCAGGAATCTGAAACTTTCTGAAAATGAGTATGAACGGGTAAAAAATCTGTCAAAAGAGAAGTACGCTTCCGCCAACAGCCTGGATAATGCGGAAAAACAGAAGCTTGCCGCCCGGATGAACCTCAACGATATAAACAACCGGCTTCAATTGTCCGATGTGCTCAAAGCGCAGAAGCAGAACGCCCTGGATATGGCCCTGGTGGATCTGGAAAAGGCAAAACTTGCTTTTGAGAAAACCAAAGTAAAAGCGGATTTTGATGCATGTATAACCCAAAAGACCGCCGAGCAGGGAGAATTTGTTGCAGCCGGCCAGGTACTCGGGGTTGCTTTTGAGAAGAACCGGTACAAAGTGGATGTCCGGATTCCCATTGACAAGCTCAAGTGGCTCGGACCCCTGCAGGGATCCGGTGACGGGCCCGAGGCTGAAGTGGAGATTTCAGGCCCGGCCGGAGCCGAAGCAGGAAAATACAGGGCGAAACTTTTGAGGGTCAAGTCTTCGGTGGACCGGGAAACCCGGACCCTGCCGCTGACCCTTGAAATCACGCCGGAATCTGTGAAAAAAGAGAAAGAACCGGTAGCTATCCGGCCCGGCGTGTTTGTCAAGTGCCGTCTTGCCGGTATCACCAGGGATAATATATTCGAGATCCCCCGCTATCTTGTAAGCCGGGGCAATACGCTCTTCCTGGTAAAAGACGGGGAGCTTGAAAAAATCGAAGTGGGAATACTCCGGCATTTTGAGGAAAAAGTATATATCGATCAGGGACTTGAGGAAGGGGATATCGTCCTCACAACCCAGGTACCGGGTGCATCAGACGGTCAGAAGGTGAATTTGAAAATGGTGGGAAAACATACCGCACAAGGAAACGGGGAAGGGTAGGATACTGCGTACATGAGGGCGCTCGGGAAATGGTCGGTGGAACACCGGGTAACGGTGAATCTTGTCATGATCTTCGTGATTGTGGCCGGACTATATACGGTTCTGAACATGAGACGGGAGATGTTCCCCCAGTTTGCACTCGACATGATCGACATCAGCGTGGTGTATCCCGGCGCGACCCCCAACGAGGTGGAAGAAGGAATCTGCATTAAAATTGAAGAGCAGCTCAAGGGTCTTGAAGGTATAAAAACCATGTACTCCACCTCCAGCGAAGGAGTGGGGTCGGTGAACCTGGAACTGGAAAAAGGAACGGACATACGCGAGACCCTGGATGATGTCAAAACCGAGGTGGACCTGATAGATTCTTTCCCCGAAGAAGCTGAAGAACCGGTGATCGTCGAGATCAAAAACCGGGATCCCGCCATTACCGTGGCGGTTTACGGAGATGTAAAGGAGAGGGTGCTGCGGGATACGGCGGAAAATATCCGGGATGATCTGGTGGACACCGGCCCGATTTCCCTTGCCGAGATGATCGGCACCCGGGCGTATGAAATCTCCATTGAACTCTCTGAAGAGAGCATGCGTCGGTATAACCTTTCATTTGACCAGGTGGCGGCGGCTGTGGAATCCGGCAGCATCGATCTGCCGGGGGGAAAGATCAAGACCAAAGGAGAGGAATTCGTGGTCCGGGCCAAGGGACGGATGTATACCGGGGCTGAATTCAAACGGATCCCCGTGAAGACCCGGCCGGACGGAACCCGTGTCCTCCTCGGGGATGTGGCCGACGTGATCGACGGGTTCGAGGATACGGACCTCAAGGCCCGGTTTAACGGCAAACCGGCCGCTTTGGTCCAGATTAACCGGACTTCGGCCCAGGACACCATCGCCATATCCGATCGGGTGATCGAGTACGTCAAATCCCAGAGGGACAACCTGCCGGATGGTGTGAAGATGGCCTCCTGGTACGACCTGTCCGAAATGGTCAAGGACCGGATCGATCTTCTTTTGAAAAACGGCACCCAGGGTATCATCCTGGTGTTTATCGTGCTGGCCCTGTTTCTGAACCTCAAACTTGCCTTCTGGGTGGCGTCCGGGATTCCCATATCGTTCATGGGTGCGTTTCTCGTTCTGGACTACTTCGGTGCCTCCGTGAACATGCTCTCTCTTTTCGGGTTTATCATGACCCTGGGGATACTTGTGGATGACGCCATCATCGTCGGGGAAAACGTCTTCAGCCACTATTCGGCAGGCAAATCGTCCAAGCAGGCGGTGATGGACAGCATGAAGCAGATCGGAGGACCGGTTCTCATGGCGGTGAGCACCACCATGGTGGCGTTTCTTCCGCTCATGCACATCGCCGGGATCATGGGCAAATTCATTGCAGTGATGCCCCAGGCCGTAATCGCTATCCTGGCTTTTTCCCTTGTGGAAGCTTTGATCATCCTTCCGGCTCATCTGGATTCGGCCCTCTCCGGGGCAGGGCGAAAAAAGCAGTTTGTGCTGTTTTCTTTTCACGAGCGGATGCGGAAGGTGGTGGAAAAGACCCAGGACCGGTTTATCCGAAAAATTTATACGCCGCTTCTCAAATATACCCTCAAAAACCGGTACTTTACGTTGACACTGGGGATCGGGGTTCTGATCATCAGTATCGGGGCAGTAAAAGGAGAGCATGTCCCTTTTGTCTTTTTTCCGAAAAGCGATTCCAACTGGGTGATCGCTGAAATTGTCTATCCTTTGGGCACCCCGTTTGAAAAAACCGAATCCTCGATTAAGCGGATCGAGAAGGCCGCCTTCAAGCTGGATGATACATTCAGCGACCGGGTGAAGGGGGAGAAAAATCTTCTGGTGAATACCTTTTCCCTTGTGGGAAGTATCCCCCGAAGGGACTGGAAGCCCGGGGTTCACGGTCCCCATGCAGGCGAGGTATGGATTGAAGTCCAGGGGGCTGGCCTGCGGCCGGACCTTCCGGCAAGCGAGGTGACGGCCAAATGGCGGGAGTATACCGGCGGGATCCCCGGGGTGGAGAAGCTCACCTTCTCCCCCTTGGGCGGAGGGCCGGGAGGGAACCCGATCGAAATTCAGCTTGCAGGCGACAGGTTCGAACAGCTCAAAAAAGCTGCCGAGGATTTGAAAAAAGAAATCGCAAAATATCCAGGAACCTTCGATATCACGGACAATTTCAGGCCGGGCAAGATGGAAAAGCGCATCCGGGTCAAGGAAGGGGCCAGGTCAATCGGGGTCACCATGGCCGACATAGCCCGCCAGACCCGTCAGGCGTACTACGGGGACGAGGTGATGAAAATCCAGCGTGGCAAGGATGACATCAAGGTCATGGTGCGGTATGGCAAGAAAGAGAGGGAGCGGATTTCATCCATCGAGGAAATGCGGATCCGGACGCCGGACAACCGGGAGATTCCCCTTCAGGAAGTGGCGGATATCGAAACCCTGCGGGGATATTCGGAAATCAACCGGGTGGACCGAAAACGGGTGGTCACGGTAATTTCGGATCTCAACGAGGACGCGGCCAATGCACGGGAGATCGTGACCGATCTGAAGGACGGCTTCCTCAAGGATCTGGTCAAACGGTATCCGGGCATCTCTTTTGACCTGGAAGGGCAGGCCAAACGGACAAAAGAATCGATTGACAGCCTCAAAAAGGGATTCATGCTTGCGGCCATGGTGATATTTCTGCTTCTGGCCAGCCAGTTCCGGTCCTACATGCAGCCGGCGATTATCATGGCTGCCATACCGTTCGGGCTGGTGGGTGCGATAATCGGTCATTTCATCATGGGATTTCCCATCACGATCATCAGCATTTTCGGTATTGTGGCATTGTCCGGAATCGTGGTGAATGATTCGTTGATCCTGATCGATTTTATCAACAACCGGATAATTGAGGGCGATAAAGTCGAAGATGCAGTGGTGGAGTCCGGGAAAAGCCGTTTCCGGCCGGTTCTTTTGACATCGTTTACCACCATCGCCGGGCTGTTTCCGCTTCTTTTGGAAACCAGTTTCCAGGCCCAGTTTCTCATTCCCATGGCCGTGAGTATCTGCTTCGGCCTTCTGGCGGCCACCGTATTGACCCTGGTGTACGTACCCTCCCTTTACATGATCGTGCGGGATATCACCGTAAAATTTTCAGGGACTGCTCCAACAGATAATCACAGGTCACATACAGAGGCTGGTGACGATCCGGTATAACCTTCGGCCCTTCAAGCAGGTTTCCTCCCCTGTACCCGGACCTGCGGGGGAATTTTGCCTTATGTCGGGTTAAACCGCAAGAACTGCGGCCAGGTTTGTCCTCAAACAGCTTGCGGTTCTTAACACCCGCCATAAGGCAAAATTTTACCCCCTCCGGTCCTCCATGTACAGGGGAAGAAACCGGCTTGAAGGGCCTTGTGCCCGGATCGGCTGCCGCCGGCAAAAAGGGAATCAAAATGCATGGGACCGTTTTCAGGGAATGAGTGAAACCGGAAGGGAGGGGGGGGGAGCTTCAGGAGAGTTCCCGGTCGCGGATGCCGAGAAGATAGAGCAGCCCGTCCAGGCCCACGCTCGATATTGCGCTGTCCGCCTTTTCCCGGACCACGGGTTTGGCGTTGAATGCGACCCCGAGCCCGGCGATGGAAATCATGGGCAGATCATTGGCCCCGTCTCCGACCGCGATGGTCTGGGACAGGGACAGCCCCTCTTTTTCGGCAAGCTCGCTGAGCAAAGAGGCTTTTCTGTCTCCGTTGACAATCTCGCCCTTGACTTGTCCGGTGGCTTTTCCGTCTTTCATCTCCAGCTCGTTGGCATATACATAATCGAGGTTGAGCTTTTCTTTGAGGTATTCCCCCACAAACGAGAACCCGCCGGACAGGATACCGATCCGGTATCCCAGCTGTTTCAGGGTCCGGGTCACTCTTTCGGCCCCTTCGGACAAGGGGAGACGTTCGGGCAGGGCATCGATTTTTTCCTGCTCAAGACCCTCCAGGAGCGCAACCCGTTTTCTGAATCCTTCATCGAACTCCATTTTTCCTTCCATGGCAAGCCGTGTGATTTCAGCGACCTCGTCGTGTACGCCGGCCAGGGCGGCAAGCTCGTTGATCACTTCGGTCCGGATCAACGTGGAGTCCATATCAAATACCACCAGCTTCCGGTTGGTCCGGTAGATGTCGTCGACCTGGAAACTGATGTCCATACCGGAGTTTCGGGCCACCTGCATCAAATCCTCCCGCAGGTCTGCGGATACAGGTTTTCCGCCGCTGGCGCTGAACTGGATGCTGGCCATGTGATCGGCTTCAGGCGCCTTCAGGGGTCTTCGGTCGGAGAGCCGGATGATGTTGTCTATGTTCATGTGATGGGAGGACAGGGCCTGGGAGACTTTTGACACATGAAAGGCCGTAAGCCTTCTCCCGAGCATTGTGATGGTGAGCCGTTCCTTTTCGGATTCACCGGTCAGGGCTTCGTATTTCTCAGGGTCCACTGCGGAAAAAGAAATTTCAGTGCCCAGCTTGTGGCTTTCAAATAAAAGATCTTTCAGGATGGAGGAAGATTGGCTGGACTCGGGAATTTCCACCAGCAGGCCCAAAGATAGATGGTCGAATATCACGGCCTGGCTGATATCCAGGACCACGGCATTGTGGATCGAAAGAATCCGCGTAAATCCCGCAGTCAGACCTTCCCGGTCTTTGCCGGTGATGTTGACCAGCACGATTTCACTCATCAGAATCCATCTCAGCTTTGTTTTATGATGAACTCATTCATCTTTTCAAAAAGCGAATCCGGCCATTCCTCTCCGTAAAGAAACAGCTCTGCCTCTTCTTCGGTCAGGCTGTCCCGTATATGGGGAGGCAGGCTTTCAAATGCCCCTTTCCGTTCGGGATCCGGCTTTTCTTTCCGCACTTTGTTATTTTTTGTCATTGTTGAAGTGATGTGATTTGAGTCGGGATTTTTCTATATCCGTGCTTATACATGAAGGGGCGCCCGTTTCAAGGCCGGGCGCCCCTTTGGATCGTTAGAGTACACTTACGTTGACAGCGGCAGGGCCTTTTTTCCCTTCTTCAATCTCGAACGTAACACGGTCTCCTTCATCCAGGGACTTGAATCCATCCTTGTTGATTCCTGAAAAATGAACAAAAACGTCAGGTCCGTTTTCCTGCTCGATAAATCCAAACCCTTTTGAATCATTAAACCATTTTACAGTTCCCTCAGCCATAGTGACATTCTCCTTGCTAAAATACTTTCAATTACTAGCTAAAGTTCCAGACTTCAGGCCTGCCACTTGGGTGAGCGATGTTACCTTTAGAAAGAAACCTTGTGCTATGCTACCATTTTTCAATGTGTATCATAACTGATTTTTTACAGAAATCAAGTTATAAATACAAAAAAATCAAATTATTTTTAATCCACCAGAGGCACCGTAAGACCACCATCCATGAGGAACAGAAGATCGGCATCTTCTCCTTTTACTTTCACCGCTTCATCAATCGCCGATTGCAGCGAGCCGAACGGTTTCATAAACAGAGACGAGATCGTGTCCGGCGCCACATCGGTCACCGCCCACATTTCGGCCCATGTGCTTATTTCGGCCATTTTCCCGGCTTTGTGATACCCCAGCACATACCCCTTGTCGATTTTCTCCAGTGTTTCCCCGGGGGTTTCACAACTTTTCAAAAGCTCGGCAAACGTCTTCCCCCCGATACCGTCCCGGCATTTCGCCACCAGGATCATGATTCCGTTTTCCCGAAGTGCAAGTTTGGCGTTTTCCGTCCCTTTCTGTGCCTGGTACAGGTCGATGTCCTGGGGAAATTTTACAACCGAGACCACGATGTCCGCTTTTTGTTTGAGCGGTGCGGCGAACACCTCGTTGGCGCGCTGGACGGCGTCCGTGAAAGAATCGTCAATATGGCCGGAAGAGGCGGCATACACGTTGTGGTGTTTGTCCAGGACCGTCATGACGGAAAAGATTTCTTTCTCAACGGTTTTGATGGCATCCACCATATCTTCGTGCACGGGGTTGCCTTCCAGTGCCAGGGCTTTCGCGGCCGGGTCAAGGGCCAGTTTGTGGTTCCGTTCCACTGTTTGAAAACCGGCGATTCCAGGCAGGAAGGATTTTCTGCCGCCCGTATAGCCGGCGAAATAATGGGGTTCCACCGAGCTGATAATCATGATCTTGTGGGCATCGGCCCCTTCCCTGTTGACATGTATGGGGGTGCCGTTGGAGGAATCTCCCAGGTAGACCATTTCCTCATCCTTCCGGGCGTCATGCACAAGGATACGGTCCCGGACCCGGTCAAGAAAACGGCCGAATATCTGCTTGAGTTCCTCTTCGGTGGGGCCCCGGTGAACGCCTGTTGCGATGATGAAACGAAAGTTCACTTCCTTGAGCCGGTCCCACATGACGTTGATTACCTTTTCCGTGGGGGTCGGCCGTGTGGCGTCGTTGACGATGATAAGAACATCCCGTGCATCTTTGAAGAAATCGTCAAGAGATTTGCTGTTCAATGGATTTTGAACCGATTGCCGTATAATGGCATCCTCGTCGCCGATTTCCACGTCATTGGCCTCAAGAAAACGGACGTTGGCCGAATCACTGATTTCTATCGTCTGTTTGCCGTCTTTGTCATAGGGTACATCGATTTTCATAAAGCAGGACTCCGAAAGTTAAATGGGTTGTCTGGCAGCCAGCTCTTCCATGAACTGGTCGATTTCAGCCTGGAATCCGGATTTGTCACCGGGAGAGATTTCCACAAGCTTGATACGGGCAGGGTCCATGTCCATGCTTTCCAAAAGGTTCTTCATGGACCGGACCAGCAGCCGGGCTTTTACATTGCCTTCATGGGGACATTCGTCTTCCGGGCAGCATGCCACCATGATTCCTTTGGCACGGTTCAGAAACGGTTCCAGGAGAAGCGGAATATCCAGGCGGCCGCCGCACATGTTCACAAGGATTTTGTAGTCTTTTTCATGCATGTCCCGGTCTTCGAGTCTCGAGGTCTGAAGATCCGGGTAGTACGACCAGTTGCAGGCGAACACGATCGCTTTGGCTGTTTCGTTCTCTTTGAAAAATTCCCTGATTGTTCCGGAAAGTTCGGGTCGGGATGTGCCGTATGTGTTCTCGATGCGAATGGCCCCTGCAGGGCAGGTTTCCACGCAGATGCCGCATCCCTGGCATGCCGCGGGGTCCGTGATGATTTTGTTGTTCGCGTAGCTTCTTGCTTCGTGGGGGCAGGCAGAGATACAGGCAAGGCAGAGGGCGCAGTTTCTGCCGGTAACCGAGGTGGTCCCCGGTCCGCTGAACCCGGCTGCAGCAAGATCCTTTTTGGCGTCCGTGAAAATGTCCGTTAACGGGACCCCTGAGGAGCAGGCAGCTTCACACCGTTTACAGTAAAAGCAGGAAAACACTTTTTCCGCTATGTATTCGGAAGGGACCAGCCGGCCGGTGAGCAGGCCGTAGATCATAATCAGTCTTGCCCTGGGGGCGTCCGACTCCCATCCGGTGTGTTTGATCAGCGGGCAGTGTTCAAAGCAGTATCCGCATCTGATGCAGCCGGCAAGGGTATCTTTCCATTTTTCTATATTCGTGCATTCAATCGAAGTGGGTTCCATGTTCAATTCCTCTTATATTAGCTGTTCACGGAATATCTCAAGTCTGTGGCGGTCACCCAGTCATCCGGTGCCTGCATGAGTTTACCCGGGTTGAGTATGTTGTTGGGGTCAAGGGCTTTTTTCACGGCCTGTAAAATTTGCAGGGAATCCTTTTTTTCCTGTTTGAACGACTCTGCCTTGGAAAGGCCGATGCCGTGTTCGGCACTGGTGGTTCCCTTGATGGAACGGACATATTCATAAATTTCCGCCACCGCTTTTCTGGCTGATTCCCACTGGTCCCGCCGGTTCGTATCCATGAGGATTTTGGTGTGCATGCACCCGGAGCCGCAGTGGCCGTAAGCGGTCATGATAATATTGTGTTTTTCCGCTGTTTCATGGATCTTGGCGGCGGTATCCGCCATTTTGGAATAGGGGACCGCCATGTCGTCGGCAAGCGAGGTGGAGGCCAGGTTGTCGTCGTACTTGGAAAGGGCGGGAAAGAGCTTTTTTCTTCCCATGAACAGCTTGGCGCGCTCGGTCGGGTCATAGCTGCTTTTGATGTCCATGCCCTTGTGTTTTTTACAGATGTTCTGCATTTTGTTGATTTCGTAATCCACCGCCTCTTTGACTTTTCCGTCCGCTTCGAATATGAGCGCGGCTGCGACTTCTTTAAGTCCCAGGTTCATGGTTTTGTTCACCGCTTTGATGGCCACGCTGTCAACCAGTTCAAGCATGGAAGGCTCTGTCCCGGAGGCCATGATTTCAGCAACAGCCTCGCCTGCGTCCCGCAGGGTATCGAAATTGGCCACGCCGAGGCAACGGAATTCGGGAATGGGAACGAATTTCAGCGTTGCTTCCACCACGATACCCAGTGTCCCTTCGGAACCGACCATGAGTTTTTGCAGCTGGTACCCGGATGCTTCCACTTTGGTGTGGGCGCCGAGGGTTGCAAGTTCCCCTGTTGGCAGCACCACTTTCATGCCGAGGACCGCATCTCTGGTGGCGCCGTACTTGACTGACCGAACACCGCTTGCATTATTCCCGATTTCTCCGCCGATGGTGGCGATCCGGCTGGAGGCGGGGGTGGGGGGATAAAACACCCCGTACGGTTTGAGCGCCAGGTTGAGATCATCATCCACGACACCCGGCTCCACCCGGCAGTAGACATCCGGCATGTTGATTTCAAGGATCCGGTTCATCCGTTTCATGTCCATGATAATGCCCCCCTGTACGGGGACCACCTGGCCGCACATGCCGGAGCCGCCGCCCCTGGAGATGACCGGGATCAGATCGCGGTTCGCATACCTGACAATTTCCTGGACCTGTTCTGAAGTGTCCGGGCGGACCACCACCCATGGAAGCGCACTGTGCACGGAGGAATCAGAACCGTATATATAGAGATCTGCAGGGTCGGATTTGACATTTTCATCCCCGACAATACTTCTCAGTTTGGATTCATCGATCCGTTTCATTGTTCTCCCTTTCATTTTTTTTATACATTTCTCTTTCATATTGAATAAAGGTCAATGTCGTCAAGGAAAATATTTTTCTTTTCCAAAATATTCGTCTTGATCAAAAAATACAACAACGGTATGATACGTTTGCTTATGGTCAAATGAAAAAAACACACGATACAGGGTGGGATTATATGACATACAAAATTCGTTTTTTGCCGCACGACAAGGAAATTGAAGTTGAAGACGGGGGAAACCTGATCCGGGCCGCCATGGAAAGCGGCGTTCACATCAACGCCTCCTGCGGCGGAGAGGGGGTGTGCGGAAAATGCCGGGTGATCGTGGAGCAGGGAGAACTCGAGGGCGGCGTGTCCGAGTATCTGTCCGAGGAAGACCGGGAAAAAGGGTACAGGCTGGCCTGCCGCTCCACCGTTCGCTCCGACGTTGTGATCCGGGTACCGGTGGAATCGGAAGTGGATACCAGCCGTCTCGAATTCCGGACCAACGCACGGCATACAGCCAAAGAGAACGAATTCGACATCACCCATCTCAAGGAGAGCGGACTGTTTATCCCGCCGGTGCACAAGATTTTCCTGGATCTTCCCGAGCCAACGGCGGAAGACAACATGCCGGACATGGCCAGGATTGTGAACGAGTTGCGGCTCAAACACGACGAACATCGCCTGGGGACCGATCTCGACCTGATCCGGAAGATACCGGACACGTTGCGGGAAGACAATTTTCAAGTGACAGTGACCATTTCAAGGCCGGTCCGGGAAGACGGCCGAAACCGGATCGTGGACGTGGAGGCAGGCGACACCACAGGCCGGAATTTTGCCGTGGCCATCGACATAGGGACCACTACGGTGTACGGCCAGGTACTGGATGTAG
>JAIPEK010000022.1 GCA_021737205.1 Desulfarculaceae bacterium | reverse complement strand
CTCCACAGCTTTTCCGATTTCAACCTGCATATCGGGGCCAACGGGCTGTGGTTCTTTTTTCTGCTCGGCCTTGCCGTATCCGCGGCCAATACACGGATGCGGACAAAACAGCAGGCGACAAAGTTAGATCGTGTTACGTCCCCGGCGCTGAAAAAGACGGCGGTCGTTTTCAGCGCGGCATTTCTGGCTGTCGCGGCAGTAATCACGGGCGGTCGGTTCCTGGGGGATTTTTATTATGCCAACATGGAAGATTATGAGATCAGTTTGCAAACGCCGCAGGAGGACTTGAAAAAAATGAGAGACATCGCTTCTTATGCCTCTCTTTTTGATCCGCTGAATGCGGAATACGCATATGCAAAGGCGGACACTTCCTGGCTTTTGGGAGACACGGTGACGGCGGCACGTGAGTTTGTGCGGGCCATTGAGCTCAATCCGTCCAAGGCGGTGTATTACAAGCGGTACGGCCTTTTTCTCTCCCAGGCGGGAGAGAGGGATAAAGCCCTTGATCTGCTTGAGCTCAGTATTCGGTACGACCGGGTGGCTTCGGACAATGCGCTGGAGTATGGTGCCCTGCTTATTAACCAGGGCAAATACGACAAGGGGCTGAGATACCTGAAAAAGGCGGTGGAGCTGAACAAGGATGTGATCAGCCAGGTGCTCACCACGATGGTCATATCCGGGTTTTCCCTTGAACAGATGCATCAGGCTGTTCCGGACACCCCGGAGTCGGCTGTGAAATTTGCCGAGTTTCTGTATAATACCGGTGAGATGGAGAAAGCCCGGCGTCAGTATCTGCATGCGCTGGATCTCATGGAAACGGAAGGCGAAGCGAAAAGACGGCATTTGTTTGCCATCCACCGGTTTTTCACAAGGCATGGCAAGACCGGTGAGGCAATGGATGTGATGAAGCGCGGGGAGGAGCTTCGCCCGTATGACCCAAGAATCAAGATTGCGCTCGGGGATCTGTATAAAAAGCAGGGCGTTTTGTACAAGGCAAAAGACAAATACGAGCAGGCCCTGATCGTGGATCCGGGAAACAGGCGGGCGCAAAGCCGCCTTAATCAGTGACGTGTTTTTCCGCGTACTGGGCCATGACCTCGTGGATTTTTGAAGGCGGCGAGACCTGGAAATAGTGCTCGGCCACCACGTGCCCGATTTCATGGGCCACAACCCGTAAACTTGCATCCTCTGCCGAGTAAAACACGATGTTTTGATCGGGGGAGTAAAAAGCGATGTAGTTGACCTCCACCCCGTACAGCCGGTTGAAATCTTCCTGCACGCCTTCTTCCGATGGATGGATCACGATCCGGAAGTTCAGTTTTGAAATGTTCATGTCCTGCACGAGCATCACCTTTTGGACGATATACTCGAGTTTGTGCTTGACTTCTCCTTCCAGGGTATCGCTTTCGTTGACCCGGGATTTGAGCCTTCCCATGTACAATTCGTGGTTGAATTCCCTGAGAGCGTCAGGCGAGTCATAGGTGATTTTTCCGAACCGGGTTTTGATCTCGGCTGAATGGCCGGTGAACGCAACCGTTCCTGATGCAAAAAGAAACAGAAGCGATATCATGGATAGTTTTTTCATCCGGCCTGCAATCCTTTACCGATCGTCCGGGGTCAACGTGTATTCCTCCAGAATGTCGGCCGCCTCCCGGGCGTTCTCCCGGATTTTCCGGGAAGCCGAAGCCGGGTCGTCAGCCTTTTCAATATCCGAGGCCAGGGCGGCAGCTTCTTTGTTAAGCTGCGTAAGGCGGTCCAGGTCATCCGAGAGTACGACGTTAAACCGGTTGATCTTGTCGGCCAGCTCCTTTCCCTCGTCTTTTTTCCTGAGGGTGATTTTTCCGGAAACGTCTTTTCCGAGCATCTCCTCCAGTGACTTTTCAAACCGGTAAAACGGGCCCGCCACCCGGTGGGTCAGAAACAGTGTGGTCAGTATGACGAATGCACCCCCGACCACGATAAAAATCCACTGGGTGCTGAAAATTTTGTCCATCAGGATTTCAGGGGTGGTCCCCAGCTTGAGATGGTAGTTGTCATATACAATGGAGAGCGTGTTGGAAGAAAAAAAGCTGAAGATCAGAGAGAACAGGATACTGCCGGCCAGTACCAGCAGGAAATAGTTGAATATGGTCTTTCCCTGGAATTCCTTGTTGATGAAATAGTTCCGTCGTTTAAACTTGCGGGTGTTCATTTGTCCCTCCAGATATAGGCATTTTCCCTGAGTTTGTCGGTCCACCGGTTGTACAGCACTTCTTTTTTCCGGTCTTTGATGAAGGACTTGATCCGATCCGTGTTGAAATCCTCTTTGGCCGGGGTATCCATGGGTTCCGTCTTTTCAAGTGTATACACCACCGTCCCGTGCCGGGTTTGACGGGGGGCGGATACATCCCCGGGCTCCATGGAAAGAAGCATGAAGATCACCCCGCCCGAAAGGTACTCAAACGGGGCGGAAATGGTCTCTGTCTGCCCGTTTTCATCGGCTTTCGCATCTTGTTCGGTCGGATAGATGGTCTTTACCACCTGGACCTTTTTTCCGGAAAGAGATTTGTACCGGTCGATTTCCTGCTGGGTGGCCTCGGGATGAAATCGGTCGTACTGCCGGTCCAGAAGCGTTTTGACAAGGGACTGTTCATAAAAATCCTCCACCGACTGCCGGAACTCTTCCTCCTGGTTGATGGAGCGCTTGATGGCTTCCTGGATCAACAGTTCCTGCTGGATGATCGAATCGAGATGCGCCTGTTTGCTTTTGTCGTGCGGTCTTTTTTTCATCATCGATTCGAGTTCGTCGTGGGTGATGATCCGGTCATTGATCACGAGCGCGGGTTTGGAAATATCCACGGTTGCTTTGTTGAATACGGTCCAGCCCACGGCTGCCGTTAGGATGATAACGATGCCGATAATGTAGTAGATGTATCTCATTCCTGAAACCCCGCCTCCTGTTGTACCGGTTCCCCGGGAAAAAAACCGGAATCGTTTTGTTGTATCACCTTTTCGGGGCACCGCTTTTTTTGCTGCAGTCCCCCCGGGTGATGAGTCTCCCCGTGTTCGCCTCCACCTGGATTGCTCTGTCGTCAAACAATCTTATCATATTATAATCCTTGATGTTGGTGATTTCAAGGTCGGGAAGTCCCTGCCGTTTCAGCCATTTCCGTATCAGGGCGGCCTGGCCCGGATCGCAGGCGCGGGCGGTGAATATTTTTATTCGCTCTCCGTTGTCGATCATTTTCCTGACCCGCTCCATCATGGCCGGGACGGGTTCGCCGATTTCAACAATGGAATCGCCCGGTTCGTGATATGCAAGGGTGCCGTCGAGATCTACTCCGGTCCATTGCACCGGAAGGTCTGAGTCCGTGTTTCCGCATTCCGGGCCGTTTTCCATGGCATAGGACTGCTGTGCTTCCTCTTTGGCCTTTTCCAGATAATTCCGGATTGCAGACAGGAGTCCCATAAATCGTATCATGCACCTGCACCGGCCGAGCCGGTTTTCTTGTTCAAAGAATCATTCGAAAGGGGGGCCAGGAGATCCTCCCTCTGAATGTTCGCGGGATCGTTCCGCTTGAATCGGGTGGCGTGGTATCGTCGGATTACCGGGTGGTCCGGATACGCGGCCGGATCTTTGAGGTGCGCGGTCAGCAATCGGTCCGCCTTCTGGTAGGTAGTGACTTCGAGCTGGTCGAAATCACTGGAAGTGATGCCCAGCCCGTCCGTGGGAACGGCATCGATGGAGGCGTTGAGCGCATCCGCTTTTTCAGTCCGGCCGGATTGTCTGAACCGGTCTTCCAGGTGGGCGGCAAGCCCGTATACTTCGGTTTTCCAGAGGTTCTGGATCAGCCCGTAGTTGCCCACATCCCCGTGCAGGGTCCAGAAGCCCAGGAGAAGTTCGGTAAGGTTGTCCGTGGACAGCACCATGCCGCTGTTTGCATGGGCAAGGTCAAACAGGTAGATCATGCGGACCCGTGCCTTGATGTTGCCGCGCCGGATTTTTTCGTTGAAGGAATCGTCTTCGGCCCGGGCTTCGGGCACCAGTTCCCGGTACAGGTTCTGATAGGCGGTGCTCAGGTCCCGGGTTTCGTATGAGTCGCTGAAAAGGCGGCCGATCGTTTTTCCCCGGGCCGTCTCTTCATCGGTGTTGGTTTCGATGGGGAGGGAGCGTCCGATGAGCCGGACGTCTGGAATATCGGTCAGGGTTTCTGCGGCGAGGATGCAGGTCAATGCGCTGTCAATACCGCCGGAAAGGCCGACCACGAGGGATTTCAGCGCCGGGTTGGCGGTGAGGTATCCGGCAAGGGATCTTTTGATATTGTCAATCATCAAGTCATAATCGGTACTGATATCAAGCATTCCTGTCTCCTTTGATATGAAAGAACAACATTTTTACCATGAAGGACATGAAGGAACTGAAGGAAAACCTTCATGAACTTCATGTTCTTCATGGTGATCTTTCATCATCCGTTGTGTCCGTCAGGACATGGCTGTTATATGAAAGTCCATGCTATATTTCCGGCATCACTCGTTCCACTATATACAGCATATGTTGTGTTTAAATCGAGCATGCCGCTTCTTCCGCTTCGCTGATGCAGTACATCAGGTGTCTGGGGGATCTGGCGTCCCCGATGAAATCGAACCGGGCATTCGAATTCTTTGCCGGTTCAGCCGCATCCCGGATGGCGCTCATCTTTTCGGAAATCACCACTGCATCGTAATTATCGATTGTATGGTTCGTGCCGTCAACGCCAAAAGTGACGCCGGAGCCGGAAAATTTCCGGATTTTTACATTTTTGTGAAGGACGACCCCGTTTTGTTTCAGCCGTTCCCTCAGATAGTACCGGTCGTTGCTGGACATTTCTTCGGCAAACCGGTTTTTCCGGTTCAGTACAACCACCCCGCATCCTTTCTCCGCAAGATAATCAGCAGAAAGCAGCGCTGTCATGCCCCCGCCGAGAACGATTGCCTTCTTTCCTTTGACGGGTTCCTGTTCTTCAAAAAGGTCCACGCAGGTGACAAGGTTCATTCGGGTCTGGAAAAGGCCTTTTATAATCGGCATATCCGGCAGAGATCCGGTGGCGATGATCACCCGGTCCGGTTCGATTTCCTCGAGAAGGTGGGCGGAAACAGGGGTTTTGAGCCGGATGGGAACGGACAGTCTCTGAAGTTCGTTAAGAAAGAAGGTCAGGATGTCGTTGAGTTCGGACCGGCCCGGTGCTTTGGATGCAAGAGAAAGAAGGCCGCCCGGGGTGTCAGTTTTTTCACATACGGTCACGTCATGGCCCTGCAATGCGAAACTTCGGGCACAGGCGAGTCCTGCAGGGCCGGCGCCGGCCACAAGGACTTTGATCCGGTTTTCAGAAGGTGCGGTTTTGCCTGCCTGGTATTCGCGGCCGACCTGCGGGTTGACCACGCAGGAGCCGGGTTCCCGCTGCAGCACCGTATGGATGCAGCCGAGACAGCACCCGAGGCAGGGCCGGATGCGGGAAAATTCTCCGTTGCGTGCTTTTTCCGGAAGATCCGGGTCCGCAAGCAGGGGGCGTCCCATGGCCACGATGTCTGCGGATCCGTTCGAGAGGATGTCGTCGGCCATCTTCGGGTCCTTGATCCTGCCCACAGCGACCACCGGAATGGATACCGTCTCTTTGACCGCCTTGGCCAGATGAACGAAACATCCCTGCCGGACATACATGGACGGAATGGTCAGTTCGGTGGAGCCGTACACTCCTGCGGATACGTGTAGATAGGCGGCCCCTGCTTTTTCCAGCATCGGGGCGAGCCTGAGCGTGTCTTCAAGGGTCCATCCGTCCCGGATATAATCGCTGCCGTTGATCCGTACGCCGACCGGGAAGTCTGCACCCGCTTTTTCCTTGACGTTTTCCATGATCTCGAACAGAAAGCGGGTGTGGTTTTCAAAGGATCCGCCGTATTCGTCCTCACGGATGTTGGAATTTTTCGCCATGAACTGGTTGATCAGGTAGCCGTGGGCCGCATGAAGCTCGATGAAATCGAGTCCGGCCTGCCTGCATCTGCGGGCTGCATCCCCGAAACAGTTGACGACCTCGGTGATTTCCTCCCGGGTGAGTGCCCGGACTTCGCCTTTGACCACGGCAGGGGCGGGAATAGCGGAAGGGGCGACTTTCTGCGGTAGATAACACTGCCGGCCGCCGTGCATGAGCTGCATGCCGAGCCGGGTGTCAAAAGGCTTGATCCGTTGAACCAGGCGCGTAAGGCCGCTGATACAGCCGTCCTCCCAGAGTCTCGGCAGGTCCGGCAGTTCCATGCCGTCCGGGTGGATGTTACCGCCGCCCGCCAGGATCATCCCGGCCCCGCCTTCGGCCCGCCGGGCCAGGTACTCGATCAGTTGATCCTCCACATACCCGTTTTGATCCACCCCGAAGTTGATGCTCATGGCGGACATCAAAAGCCGGTTTTTCGCCCGGATGCCCCCGAAAGAGACCGGCTGGAAAAGGTTGGAAAGGGTCTTCGGCCCCGGATTGTTATAACTGGCGGTATCTATTTTCGTGCCTCCCGGTGTAAAGGGGTTGTATCTTCACAGCATACATACCACAGAAAGAAAATCTATCCAATATCTTAAAATTGTATGAGCATCATTGCTCTTTTGCCGGCAGCGAGCGATCCGGCATAACCTTCCGCTCATGTAAGCATTCGCTTGCCTTCGGCCCTCAAAGCCCATCCAGGGCTTTTCCGAGGAAAATGCCGGAACCGGTCACGTCCTGTGCCCGGTAACCGACCGGCATTTGAAACCGCTCCAAGTTACACCGGATCGCTCGCTGCCTCTGCTTGGGGTTTGCATACTTTCTTGCGTCCGCAGAGATATGTCCAGTATATATAAAAATTGTAACAGATACATTCATTTGATATAATAGGAAAAAATGATAACCAGCAATGATAACGGGATGTCATAATGCCGGAAATATGCAGATTTTTTGGAATATGAACCATGTAAAAACGATAAAATATGTTAAGGATTACATATTTCAAATTACGTTTGATGATCAAATGTCGGGAAGTGTTGACTTCTCAACCTACCTGGATAAAGGGCCTGTTTTTTATCCTTTAAAAGATGTGGAATTGTTCAAACAGGCGTTTATTGAAGGGGGAACTATTGTCTGGCCCAATGGCGCGGACATAGCTCCTGAAAGATTGTATGAATTATGCGAGCAATCGCTTATATCGGACGCTCATCCTTAGCACAGCTGATGACAGGTGATAAAATTGTCGAAAAGTGGTGGAGTAAATGGTGGAAGAAAAAGTGGAAATGCATAAAGCCAGGGTGGAATTGTTTGAAAAACTTCGGGATATGGGTTTGTTCTGGAGTTATTCAAAAGAAATGGACTATGACCGGGCAGGCCCCGAGCTTTTGATTGAGTATCTGTTGAAGTACGGGGATTTCGATGATATCGGACGCGGGTTTGAATTGTTTGGAAAACAGAAGATGAAAAATGTATGGCTTGCAAGAGTGGCAGGCAGCGGGCCGTTTCTAAAACTTAATGTGATGCTTGCCAGGGTGTTTTTTGATATGGATGTGGACAAGGACTATTTTGAAAAGATGAATAATGCAAGATTTGAAAAACTTACATCACTTGCTTCCTGATAGCCGAGACCTTTTGACACAGCTGGTAGAAAGTTGTGGTTTTCTGCACAAATATGTCTTATCCGGGGGCAGTGCCCTGGCCCTTTATCTGGGGCATCGGAAAAGTGAGGACCTGGATTTTTTTACCTATGAAGACAGTTTAAATAAACACGAGATTTTTGAATATCTTAACCGCTTTGACGACACCCGGATTTTGAATCAAACCGATGAGCAGATTGATGCTTTGATTGGCGGTGTCAAGGTTACGTTTTTTAATGCAAAGTGGTCATTTCTTAAGCCGGAGCAGCTCGGTCGTTTCAATCTGGCAACAATAGAATCGATCGCCGCCATGAAGGTGAATGTGCTTTTTCTACGGGCGAAATACCGGGATTATTATGACCTGTATTTTTTGACCAGGCGGTGTCTGAATGTGAAAGAAGTTTACAACTGCGGCCTTTGGGTTATGCCCGCAATTACATTTAAACTTTTTACAACCGCCTTGATCTATGTGGAGGACGTTGAGGATGAAAACATCGATTTTCTTGAGCCTGCGGAAAAGATAAACAAGGAGGGAATCCGGGATTTTTTCCAGAAAGAGCTGAAAAAAATAAGGTGAAGCTTTTCCGGTTCCGGATTTTCAGTCCCCGGGGCGGGGGAAGAGAAGGTGCCGGAGCCAGCCGAGGGTGGAGTTTCCTTTGAGCTGCTTTCTGTCGTATTTGTTGTAGAGTTTTTTCAGTTCGATCATGTTGTCGAACCGGTCTTTTCTCGTTACAAACGGTTCCCGGTCCAGGGGTTTGATCACTTTTGCCGGATTGCCCGCGGCGATGACGTTCGCCGGGATATCCCCGAGCACCACCGAGCCTGCACCGATGATGCTGTTTTCCCCGATGGTCACGCCCTTGTTGATAATGGCGCTGTCCCCCACCCATACGTTGTTTTGAAGCAGAATGGAGGATGTCCGACCCGGTGAGCTGCTTCTGTCGTAAATGCCGTGCCAGTCCGCATCAGAGATATACACGTTTCCTGCGATCATGCAGTTGTCCGAAATGCGGATGCTGTTTGCGGCAAGGATCCGCACGCCCGGGGAAATCAGCACGTGGTCGCCGATCACAATGCCGTCTGCGTCCTCCTTTTCCGACCACACGGTGAGGTTGATTTTCCGTTCCGCCGAAGCCAGCAGCGTGACGTTGCCGCCGATGTGAATGGGGTCGCCGAAGAGGATCAGGTGCCAGGGTTTGACGATGAAAGGGTTTTCTCCCAAAGAATCCAGATGTGGGTCGATAAAGTGTCGTGCGTAAAATTCCAGCCAGTTGAACCACAAGCGTTTGAGGTAGTATGGCCGGTGATCTTTTCTCAATTGATAAGTTCCGTAAACACGAATCCGTCCCAGGATCGGTGGGAGAAAAGGTTGCATGCCGGGGTCAGGCTGTACAGGCAGTCGGCCGCCATCAGGGCCACTGCGTTGGTCCAGGAGATTTTTTCCTCCGGCCAGATCACCATGTCCGGGAACGTATACCCGCACCAGAAGGTGCCGTCATCAAACGTGCAGCTTGTGATCCAGGAGAAGATTTCCTTTGCCCTGGTTTCCATGCCGGCCGCATGAAGGGCGATTACCAGCTCCGAGGTCTCGGCCACGGTGATCCAGGGCCGGTCTGATACGCATCGGACGCCGCGTTTTTCCACCACGTACCGTCCGCGGTATTTGTCTATTCTGGCGGCTGCCTGTTCTCCGGTGAGCGCGCCGGACAGAACCGGGTAAAACCAGTACATGGAGTATCTCGATTTGCTGATGTTGTAGGCGTGCCTGTGGTTGCGGATCGAATCTCCCAGAAGGTGAAATGCGGTTTCCCAGGTCTTTTTCCGTTTTCCCAGGATAGAGGTGACGGAAAGGGCGCATTTGAGGCTGAAAAAAATCGAGCTGGACCCGGTAAGGAGGGCCATGGGGTCGGTTTCGCCTTCCGGGCTTTTGGCCCAGTAAATCTCGCCGCCCGGGGTCTGGAGGCTGACGGCGAAATCGATTGCCTTTTCCAGCGTCTCCCACATGAATTCCAGAAAATCCGTTTTCCTGGTGACAAGCCAGGAATGGAAAAGACCGGCCGCGATATACGACGCCATGTTCGTCTCCCGGGTCCGGTCCGCCGGTTTTCCGAGCATATACGACGAGAACCAGGAGCCGTCCGGGTTCTGGTTCTGCTTCAGCCATTGAAAGGCAAGTTCGGCTTTCGAGGTGAAACCGCCGATATTGAGGCCCATGGCGGACTCCACAAGATCCCAGGGGTCGGTTTTCCCGTCTTTGTGCCAGGGGATGTCGCCTGAAGGTTTCTGAAGGGATGCGATGAACCCGGAAACTGAGTCTGTGTTCAGTGGAAGACGGTCTTGTTTTTGAATCTGCTGAATCGCCATTCTGCCTCTTTGGTAAAAAATAAACACCGTGAATAAAACTGGTAAAGACTATCAGAATCGATTTGCATTGACAAGTGAAACCGGAACCTTTTTCATGAATATTCATTCATGCCCAACTGATTTGAAAGTTTTTGGTTGAAATCTAAAACGGACAAGCGTGCTGGTAATAATAACCTTTTGAAATTGAAATTAATTGTTTGTTTGAGAGAAAAGGGGATATCTGAATATTTTCTCTTGACACAGGTGATTTGTTTCTGTTACTGAAAATGAATACTCATTCATAACCCGAAACCCAAAACTCTTTACACAGGAGGAAGATATGGCAAGAAAGATCAGAAAGGCTGCAGTAATCGGGTCCGGTATAATGGGAGGCGGTATCGCCGCTCTCCTGGCCGGCGCCGGGGTGGACGTACTGCTTCTGGATATAGTTCCCTTTGATCTGAAGGACGAAGAGAAGAACGATCCGGCCGCGCGGAACCGGATTGTCCAGGGCGGTCTGGATGCGGCCCTTCAATCGAATCCGTCCCTTTTCATGAGCAAACGGGACGCCGTCCGCATCGAGACCGGCAACCTCGAGGACGATATCGAGAAACTCGGCGAGTGCGACTGGATCTGCGAAGTTGTCGTGGAAAACCTCAACATCAAGCGGGACCTTTTTTCAAAGATCGAAAAACTGAGGAAAAAGGATGCCGTCGTCAGCTCCAATACATCGGGTATTCCGCTGCAGGATATCACCGAGGGATTTTCGAATGATTTCAAACAGCATTTCATGGGCACCCATTTCTTCAATCCTGTTCGGTACATGCACCTTCTCGAGCTGATACCCGGTGCTGAAACACTGCCGGAAGTGCTTCAGTTCATGGCCAAGTTCGGTGAAAAACACCTGGGCAAAGGCATCGTATGGGCAAAGGATACCCCGAATTTCGTGGGCAACCGGATCGGTGTCCAGGGCATCGGAAAGATCATGCAGGCCATGGTCGCAGAGAACATGACCATCCCGGAAGTGGACGCCATATTCGGCCCTGCCCTGGGACGTCCCAAAACCGCCATTTTCAAGACGGTGGATCTCGTGGGGCTCGATACCATGGTCCATGTGTGCAAGAACTCCTATGATCTGTGCCCGGACGACGAGCAGAGAGACACGCTGGTGATGCCGGATTTTGTCAATAAAATGGTGGAGAACAACCTTCTGGGCAACAAAACCAAGGCAGGATTTTACAAGACCGACCTGACCCCGGAATGGAAAAAGGTCAGAAAGGTGATTAATCCGGATACACTCGAGTACGAAGACCTGGAACGGCCCACCTTTCCCTGCCTTGACGAGGCCAAAAAGAAAGAGACACTGGAAGAAAAGGTAAAAACCGTTCTGTACGGGGATGACAAGGGTGCGAAATTCGCCTGGAAAATGGTGGTGAACGGATTCCAGTACGCGGCCTGCCGGGTACCCGAGATAGCGGACACGGTGGTTGAGATCGACAACGCCATGAAATGGGGCTACAATTTCGAGATGGGCCCGTTTGAGATGTGGGATGCAGCCGGAGTCAAGGAATCCGTTGAAAGAATGGAAAAAGAGGGCTTCGAGGTGCCGCGGAATGTCAAAACCATGCTGGACAAAGGGTTTACCTCCTTTTACAAGCTGGAAAACGGCGTGCGGTATTTCTATGATTTCGTGTCCTCCTCTTACAAGAAAGTGCCTGTCAGCGAATCCGAAATTTCCCTGGCCGCTGCCAAGGGCAATAACAAAACCGTATTTGAAAACGCGTCCGCAAGTCTGGTGGACATCGAGGACGGTGTGTTCTGTCTCGAGTTCCATACCAAGATGAACGCCATCAACTCCGAGATTGTGGATTTTATCGGAAAATCCCTTGATTACGTGGATCAAAACGGGCTCGGGATGGTCATCGGAAACGAAGCCGGGGGAATGCCCGGTGCGTTCTCTGCAGGCGCGGATCTGTCCTATATATCCAGGCTGTGTCACAACAAAAACTATACCGAGATGGACGAGTTCCTGAAAAAAGCCCAGGACGGGATCCAGGGCGCCAAATACGCGCCGTTCCCGGTTGTGGCCGCACCGTACGGCATGACGCTGGGCGGCGGCTGTGAGACCACGCTGGGTGCGGACCGGATCGTAGGTCACGCAGAGCTTTTCATGGGGCTTGTGGAAATCGGTGTCGGCCTGCTTCCGGCAGGCGGCGGAACCATGAACATCTGGAAGAAATTCGTGAACGCCCTGCCCGGCCAGGTGGCCAAGGATACGGACCTTGCCAAGCTTTTTATACCGGCATTCATGAATATAGCCATGGCCAAGGTGTCCATGTCCGCGGCTCAGGCTGTGGACAACGGCTATCTCGGCCTGAACGACCGGATCGTGTTCAACCGGGACAACCTGATCGGTGAAGCCAAGAAAGAGGTGCTCAAGATGGTGGACGACGCGTACGCACCCCCGGTCAAAAAGCCGCTGAAAGTGATGGGGAATGCCGGCCAGGGCATGGTCAATGCGGAAATATTCAATATGCTCAACGGCAAGTTCATGAGCGAGTATGACGCGTTCCTTGCCAGGCGTATCGCGTTTGTCATGAGCGGGGGCGATGTCAACAAGAACAGCGAAGTGGATGAAGATACCATCCTCAAACTCGAAAGAGAGGCGTTCATCGATTTTGCAAAAGAGGAAAAGACCGTCGCCCGGATCGACCAGATGATGAAAACCGGCAAACCGCTCAGAAACTAAAGGAGGATTTCCAATGAGAGAAGCATATATCGTACAATCTGTAAGAACACCCGGATGCAAGCAGAAAAAGGGCCAGTTCAAGGAGACAAGGCCCGAGGAACTTTTGTCCTTTATCATGAAATCCGCAGTGGAAAGAACACAAGGGCTCAAACCGGAGCACCTTGAAGATGTCATGTGCGGCTGTGCGTTTCCGGAAGCGGAGCAGGGCCTGAACATCGGCCGGGTTGCAAACCAGATGGCGGGTTTCCCGGAAAAGGTCTCAGGGGCAACGGTGAACCGGTTCTGCGCCTCCGGGCTCGAAGCCATCGCCCTTGCGTCCGCACGGGTCCAGATGGGCTGGTCGGATCTTACCCTGGGCGCCGGGGTCGAGTCCATGACATTCGTTCCCATGGGCGGCAATATTCCCCGTCCTCATCCGGAATACTCCCGGACCAATGCGGAAATGTACGTCTCCATGGGTGTGACCGCGGAAAATGTGGCCAATCGGTACAACGTGTCCAGGGAAGACCAGGACAAGTTCGGTGCGGAATCCCAGGCAAAGGCGGCCAGAGCCCGGGACAACGGACTTTTTAAAGAGATTGTGCCTACGCCTGCCTACAAGTATGTCAAGCAGGATAACGGCACGTATAAAAAGGAAGAATTCACGGTCTCCCATGACGACGGGATCCGGCAGTCCACGCCTGAGCAGCTTGGAAAACTGAGACCCGTGTTTGCGGCCGACGGAAGCGTGACTGCGGGGAACTCTTCCCAGACAACGGACGGGGCTGCAGCCACCATCATCGCTTCAAAGGAAAAATGTGATGAACTCGGCCTGAAACCGGTCGCCAGGCTGGTGGGGTATACCACTGTCGGTTGCAAGTCCGATGAAATGGGTGTCGGCCCCAGGTATGCCATCCCGAAAATCCTTGAGCAGACCGGCCTTGCAAAGGAAGATATCGATATCTACGAGATCAATGAAGCGTTCGCTTCCCAGGCTCTCTACAGCATAAGAGAGATCGGTATTGCCGATATGATGGACAGGATCAATATCCACGGCGGCGCCATCGCCCTGGGCCATCCGTTGGGATGTACCGGAGCGAAGCTGACGGCCACCTGCCTTGCCAACCTCGAAGAGGTCGGCGGCAAGTACGGGATCGTGTCCATGTGTATGGGCGGCGGCATGGGAGCGGCTGCCGTATTTGAGAGAATTTGAATAAAAGGTTGACAATAAGCACAAAGGGTGTATGTATGGAGCTTGAGGAAAAAACAATGAACAAAGAGAATCAAATAAATCATACATACACCTTTTTCGGTTTTGGACGTTTCTTTTTTAGGAACGTCCATCCGGACTAGTATGGTTATGTGAACATAACCCCGGGTGGACTTACAGAGTCCGCCCGGGGTTTTTTATTTCAGAGCCCCGGGAGGAGAAATTCTCCCGGGGCTTTTTTTTTGTGAAAGCAGTTAGGTATTGGGTATTAGGTTTTAGCTAACGCCAAACGGCTAACACCTAACTTTTTAAGGCCATGAAATGTTTATATGAAAGAACAACATTTTTTACCATGAAGGCCATGAAGGAACTGAAGCAAAACCTTCATGAACTTCATGCTCTTCATGGTAATCTTTCATCATTCGTTGTGTCTGTCAGGACATGGCTGTTATTATGGATTTTTGGAGGCGATTATGATTTTGGTTTTGGAGAACGGAATTACGCAGAACGAGAAGAACAAGATCAAGAGCGTTCTGTCAAGTGACGGGTGCATTACAAGGGAGATTGCGGATGCCGGGCAGAATATCCTCGGGGTGATCGGCAAAGGGGGAAAGGACCCGGACTATTTCAAAGGGATTGACGGCATCGCTGACGTGGTGCCGGTCTCCACATCCTACAAGCTGGTGAGCCGGCAGATGCACAAGTCGGACAGCCGGGTGAAAGTAAAGGATGTGATAGTGGGAGGGGACCGGATCGTGGTGGTGGCCGGGCCCTGTGCCGTGGAAAGCCGCGAGCAGGCCCTTGCCGTGGCAAAGGAGGTCAGGAAATACGGGGCGGTCCTGTTCCGGGGCGGGGCGTTCAAGCCGAGATCGTCGCCGTATTCGTTCCAGGGGCTGGAGGAGGAAGGATTGAAAATTCTTGCAGAGGTCAGGGAAAAGACCGGGCTTGCCGTGATCACGGAAATTACCTCTCCGGCCCAGGCCGATATTATGGTTAAATATGTGGATGCGGTCCAGGTGGGGGCGAGGAACATGCAGAATTTCGAGCTGTTGAAATGCGTGGGCCGGATCGGCAAGCCCGTGGTCCTCAAACGGGGGCTTGCCTCCACCATTGAAGAGTGGCTGATGTCGGCCGAATACATTATGGCCGAAGGCAATGATGACGTGATTCTATGCGAGCGGGGCATCCGGACGTTTGAACCCTACACCCGGAATACGCTGGATCTTTCGGCGATTCCGGTCCTCAAAAAGCTGACCCACCTGCCGGTGATCATCGATCCGAGTCATGCCACGGGTATCCGGGAGAAGGTCAGTCCCATGGCCCGCTCCGCAGTGGCTGCAGGGGCGGATGCATTGATGATCGAGGTGCACAATGACCCGGACAAGGCATTGTCCGACGGACCCCAGAGCCTGTATCCCGAGCAGTTCGGA
>JAIPEK010000021.1 GCA_021737205.1 Desulfarculaceae bacterium | reverse complement strand
CTATGCAATGATCGAAGCATTTTAGTGCATTCTTCATTTGCCGGTTTACACTTCGTTCCAAAATAAGGATGCCATCTAATCTCTGTTTTTTTTCGGCCGTGAACCGGTAACTGTAAACCGTGAACGGGTACTGTTATTCATTCAAAGATGCGTTGCGTATGATATTTTTACCATATTTGCCGGAAATCCGGTCAAGAGTTTTGTCGAGTTGTTGCCATCGGTTTTCCGACAAAGATGAATCAGCCGACAGTTCAATCTGGACGGGCCTGTCTCCCTGGATCAGATTGGAGACCCCGACGCCCACGAGCCTGACTTTTTTGTTTATATCCACGGTACAGAGAAGATCAACCGCTTCATTATAGATGGATTTTCCTGAAAAAGATTGGTGCCGGTAGGGTTTCTGCCGGGTCAGGGCGGAAAAATCGGAAAATTTGATTTTGATGGAAAGGGTTGAAAATCTGAGATTTTTTTTTCGAAGGGATCGGGCGACGGTGTTGGCATGATCAAGGAGATATTTTTTCAAAATGCGGATGTCACCGGAGTCTTCGGGAAGAGTCGTCTCGGCGGACACGGATTTTCTGTTATCGTGAACCTGAACGGGCGAATCCTTGAGTTCGGCGCAGTCGGCAAGCTTGAGTCCGAAGCTTCCAAGTTTGGCGGACAGGGTGCTTCTGTCGAATTTTTTGACATCTCCCAGGGTTCGGATGTTGAGAGGTGTCAAACGGGAAAGGGCGTTTTTTCCCACCCCGGGGATTTTTTCGATGGCAAGGTTGCGGGCGAACTCTTGGGCGGATTCCGGCTCGATGATGACAAGGCCGTCGGGTTTGTCCATGTCGGAGGCGATTTTGGCGAGGAATTTGACCGGGGCCGCTCCGACGGAACAGGCCAGGTCAAAATGATCCCTGATGCCTTGTTTGATGCGGGCTGCGATTTCCTTATAACCGCCGAAAAGACGGGTACATCCCTCAACGTCCATGTAGGCTTCATCCACGGAAACCTGTTCCATCAAAGGGGTGAATCCTGCGAGATACTCCATGATTTTCCCTGATTCGACGGCATACTTTGTTTTGTTGACCGGCACGACAACCAGGCCGGGACACAATTTTTGGGCCTGATAAACCGGCATGGCGGACCGAATGCCGAAGCGCCGGGCCTCGTAGCTGGCCGCGGATACCACGCTTCGGCCCGTATCACCGGCCACGACAACCGGCTTGCCCAGCAGCCACGGGTCGTCCCGTTGTTCAACCGATGCGAAAAAGGCATCCATGTCAATGTGAAGGATCATTTTTCCTGGACTTTCGTATATCAGCCTTCTGGCGTTCCAGAATATATTTGTGAATGGCTTCTCTGTCCTCTTCCGAGCAGTTTTTGAAGATGCAGTGGCAGATATTTTGTTCGTCCACATCCACCACTTCGATGGTTACCTTGACAAGGGTGGTGTACCGCAGCCAGGGTTTGGTCAGAAGAAGGCCGGCCTGGTCGGTATCTCCGATTTTGTAAGAGGTGTTCGGGAAAGCCGCCCCTTCTGCGCTCAGATTCATCAGCCTTACAGTGGTGCCGTATAGATCCATATTGATGCCGTCGGCATTTTCGAGTTCATACCGGAACGCTTTGCGCTGATCGGCAGAGGGGGGGATGATTTCATCATCTGAACGGTGTTTTTTTCTTTTCCAGAACAAATTCTACTCTCCTGTTCATCGAGCGGTTTTCTTCCGACGTGTTCGGAACAAGGGGCCTGATTTTTCCATATCCGGTGGCGGTAAGTCTTTCCGGCTGTATGCCTCTTTTGATCAAATGTTTTAAAACATTGGTGGCCCGTATGGCGGAAAGCTCCCAGTTTGACGGATACGCATCGGTTGAAATGGGGACATCGTCTGTGTGTCCTTTGATATTGATATTGTAATCCGGGTAGTCAAACAGTACCCTGGTGATTTCATCGAGAACCCTGTATGCATCCTGGTTCAGTTCGGCTAAGCCCGATTGAAACAGGGCCTCACCACGGATCCGTACAACGATTTTTCCATCCAGGATGGTGGTGGTTATACTGTCTTCGGCTTTTCCGGTAGCGGCAAACCGGTTGATATCCCGGATCAGTGTATCTTTTCTGGAACGCAGCCCGGTAAGATCCTCTATGGTGATCCGGGTGTCCATTGATTCCGGTATTTCCATAAGCTCCAAAAGGCCGATCAGTTTCGACTCGGTTTCAATACTGGTTTTGATTTTCTCCACTGCGGATTTGTATTTTTCCGTTTCAAACGAGGCAAGCGAGTAAAGCAGGACAAAAAAGACCAGAAGCAGTGTCATCATGTCGGCGAACGTGACAAGCCACCCCGAGGTTTCCTCCTCATCGGAAATAAAGGAGTCGTGACTTGTGTTGTCAGGTGTACTGCTGCTCATGTCTCCTTCCTTTGCTCATCCGGCTGAACGGCTTGCGAAGGCGGACCGGTATGAAAGAGGAAAGTCTTTCGTACAGGATCACCGGGTTGTTGTTTTCCATGATGGAAACCGCCCCTTCCATTAAAATTTCCAGGTTGATGACCTCCAGGACCGTCCGGGATTTGAGCTTGCCGGCAATGGGCAGAAAAAAAAGCGTAGAGATCAGGGATCCGTAAAACGTGGTCAAAAGCGCGGTTGCCATGGAAGAACCTATGTTGGAAGGATCCTGGAGCTGGCTTAACATCTGGACCAGGCCGATCAATGTGCCGAGCATCCCGAAGGCGGGGGAGTAGGTACCCATCTTCCGGAACACGTCCTGGACAATGTAGTGCCGCATTTTGAGGGACTCGATTTCCACGGAAAGCGCGGCCCTGATCACACTCTCACTGGAGCCGTCCGCGATCAGGCCGCAGGCTTTTTTCAGAAATTTCGATTTTACTTCCACTTTGCCCAGTTCAAGCAATCCCTGCCTCCTGGAGATGTCGCACAGTTTGATCATGGTGGAAACGGCCTCGTTCGGGTCTTCCTTGTCTTTTGAGAAGACAAAATAGGCCGCCCTGAATGCGGCAACCACATCCTTGAACTGGAAGGTGAGCAGAGTGGTGGCGATGGTGCCGCCGAAAACGATCATGATCCCGGGCCAGTTGATGAAATTGTGAATATCTCCGCCGAGGAATATGGCGCTGACGATGAGAGAGATGCCTGAAAAGATTCCGATAAAACTGGCAATGTCCATTATAAAAATTTCTCCGAACATAGGTGTTAGGTATCAGCTGTTAGGTATTAGCTAACACCTGACACCTAATACCTAACAACTAATCACATGATTGTTATTGACAATTTCTGATGGTATATTACTATGCTCAAATGGTCAAGGCAATACTCTTTAGTAACCGTTCACGGTTTACAGTTATCGGTTCACGGTTAATAAAACTGTGAACTGTGAACCGATAACCGTGAACGGTTACACTTTTTACAGGTCACAAGGCCGTTCGGGCCGGGAGAAATTTATGAGGAAATTATGGACTGCATGGATCTGTTTTTTTGTTCTGATTTTTGCTGCGGGATGCTCAAACGACAAACCGGCAGAGAAAAAAAACGGCTCGGGGGAGACAACCGAAGCGGCATCCGAAGCAGATACAAAGATATCTTACGAAACGCTTCCGGACGGCATCGAATGGATCACCAATAACAGCGCTCCTGTTTTTTCATCGCCAGACGCTGAAAAAGGCGGTACATTTCACCAGGCGATCCTGAGTTTTCCCATGACGTTCCGGACGGTGGGGCCGGATTCCAACGGAAGTTTCAGGAGCGCCATCCTCGACAACCAGCTCAACCTGATCAACATTCATCCGAATACCGGTGAAATTATCCCGGAGCTTGCCACTCACTGGGCATTCGATGATGACAAAAAAACCATGTATTTCCGGCTGGACAAAGAGGCAAAATGGTCCGACGGAGAACCGGTCACGGCCGCCGATGTTCAGTATACCCTCCGGTTCATGCGTTCCGAGCACATCATCGCACCCTGGTACAATGATTACTACACAAGGGAAATTGACGAAGTGGCGGTCTATGATGAACATACCCTTTCGGTCAAAAGCACAAAAGCCCAGCCCGATCTTCACTTAAAGCTCAACCTGGCGCCGATCCCAGAGCATTACTACGGGGAACCGGATGAGAATTTCGTTCACAAGTACAACTGGAAAATAGTTCCCAATACCGGGGCTTATCAGATCGAGGATTTCCGGAAAGGAAAGTTCATACGCTTTAAAAGAAAGGAAAACTGGTGGGCGGAAAACCGCAGGTATTTCAAAAATCGTTTTAACGCGGATTATGTCCAGTACAATGTCGTACGGGACTACAACATGCTGTGGGAGTATTTCAAAAAGGGTCGGATCGATGTGTTCGGCCTGACAATTCCCAAATACTGGCATGAGAAATCAGAAACCGAAGTATTCCGAAAGGGGTATGTGAAAAAGATCTGGTTTTTTAACAATACCCAGAGATCGGCCTCCGGCATGTGGCTGAACCAGGACAAGCCGATTTTCAAGGACAAACGGGTCAGGTACGCATTCGCCCATGCCATGAATATTCAAAGGGTTATAGACAAGGTCCTGAGAGGGGACTACTTCCGGCTGACCCACGGGTATGTCGGATACGGGGAATACTCCAACAACTCGATCCGTCCCCGGACATATTCCATAGAAAAGGTTTCCGCTCTGATGACCGAAGCCGGCTGGCAAAGGGGAAAAGACGGCATATGGGAAAAAAACGGCCGGCGGTTCAGTGTCGAGGTGACCTACGGGTTTGAACAGCACACGCCCAGACTTGTCGTTCTCAAGGAGGAAGCCCGGAAGGCAGGTGTGGAGCTGAGGCTCCAGAAGCTGGACAGTTCGGCTGCGTTTAAAAAATTTCTGGAAAAGCAGCACGACGTGGCATGGATGGGGTGGAGTACGGGGATGCGGCCTTCCTTCTGGCAGCACTGGCATTCGGACAACGCCCACAAGCCCCAGACCAACAATATCACCAATACGGACGATCCAAAGATCGACCGGCTCATAGATCAGTACCGCGGGAGCCTGAGTGCAGACGAGCGAAAAAGGCTATCCAAAGAGATCCAGGAGGAAATCCACGAACAGGGGGCATTCGTGCCCACATTCATGATCCCTTATGTGAGGGAAGGGTACTGGCGATGGATCCGGCTGCCCGACTCCCACGGCACGAAAAAATCCAATACCCTGTTTGATCCTTTTAACCCCATGACCGGGGGATTGTTCTGGATCGATACCGGAGAGCGCGAACAAACCCTTGAAGCAAAGGATGGAGGGGAAACCTTTGAGCCTGTGAATATAAAAGATGAGCGGTACAAATCAGAGGCCCTGAATTGAAAGGGGACATGATTTTACAGGTGGAGAACCTTGCCGTATCCTTTTCCACGGATGGCGGGACTGTCCGGGCCGTGGACCGGGTGGGGTTCGAGCTGGAGAAAGGGGGGACCCTCGGTGTTGTCGGGGAGTCCGGCTGCGGCAAGAGTGTTACGGCGCTCAGCATAATGCGTCTTCTGCCGATCCCGGCGGCAGTTATTGAAAGCGGCCGGATCGTTTTTCAGGGAGAGGACCTTCTTTCATATCCGCCGGAGAAAATGGCCCGAATCCGGGGCGGTAAAATCGCAATGATTTTCCAGGAGCCCATGACTGCTCTGAACCCGGTCCACAAAATCGGCGGACAGATCAAAGAGATGTACATGCTGCATCAGCCTTCCATGACCGGAGAACAGATGCACAAAGAGGCCCTCCGGATGCTGGATATGGTGGGGATCGCCGACCCGATCAAGGTGCTGGGCCTGTATCCGCACCACCTGTCCGGCGGCATGCGGCAGCGGGTGATGATCGCCATGGCCCTTGCGGCCCGGCCTGATATCCTGATCGCGGACGAGCCCACCACTGCCCTGGATGTTACGGTCCAGGCCCAGATCCTGGAGTTGATCAAAAAGCTGCAGCAGGAGTATGCCATGTCCGTGCTCCTGATCACCCATGATCTCGGGGTTATCGCCGAATACTGCGACAGGGCGCTTGTGATGTATGCCGGCCGTGTGGCGGAAAAGGCGGAGGTGAGACATTTGTTCAAAAACCCGTCTCACCCTTATACACAGGGGCTCCTGGCCTCCATCCCGTCCCTTGCCGGAAAAAGAAAAACCGAATTGACCACCATCAGCGGGACTGTGCCGTCTTTAAAAAATCTTCCCCACGGCTGCCGGTTCTCCAACCGCTGCCCGCACAGGATGGAGGTTTGTGTCCGGCAGGCGCCAGATCGGCGGGTGGTATCCGGCGACCATACGGCTGCCTGTTATCTGGTGCGGCAGGGAGAAGGTCAAAATGCCCATGCTTGAAGTGAGGAACCTGAAAAAATATTTTCCGGTCTACGGGGGCGTGTTCCTTCGGCCCAAAGGATGGGTGCATGCGGTGGATGATGTTTTTATCACCGTGCAGAAAGGGGAAACCCTCGGCCTTGTCGGTGAATCCGGTTGCGGCAAGACCACGCTCGGCCGCTGCGTGTCCGGGTTATACGACAAATCCGGCGGAGAGGTTTTTTTCAAAGGGGAAGATATTTTTGCCATGGGACGCGCAGGACTTAAAGCACTTCGCCTCAAAATGCAGATGATTTTCCAGGATCCTTTCGAATCCCTCAATTCCAGACAGACGGTCGGACAGATCCTTGCGGAAAAGTACCATATCCACCAGAAAAAGTATCCGGGGATGAATGAAGAGATCGCCCGGACCATGGAGACCGTCGGCCTTGAAAAAGAAGACATGGAGAAATATCCCCATGAGTTCAGCGGAGGACAGCGTCAGCGGATCGGCATCGCAAGGGCGGTGAGCCTCGATCCCGAACTGATCATCTGTGATGAGCCGGTCTCGGCCCTTGACGTGTCGGTCCAGTCCAAGATTCTCAATCTTCTGCTCAGACTCCAGAGGGAGCTGGACCTCACCTATATCTTTATTTCCCATGACCTTTCCGTGGTCAAGCATATATCGGACCGGATCGCAGTGATGTATCTTGGAAAGATCGTGGAGGAGGCGGATGCCGATACCATATACGAAAACCCCTGTCATCCGTATACCGAGGCCCTGATTTCGGCCATCCCCGATCCTGATCCGGACAAGACAAAAAAGCGGTTGATCCTGAAGGGGGAGATTCCGTCTGTGGAAAATCCCCCGCCGGGCTGCCGGTTTCATACAAGGTGCATGTATGCCGAGGATATCTGCAGCCGAAAGGAGCCGCTTTTGAGTGTCCGGAATACCCGGCGGGAACATTTTGCTGCCTGTCATCTGTTCTGAAAATACCGCTTTGGCTTTTAAAAGCGGATTAAAATCTTGCAACAATGCCGGTGTGGTGTTACTATTCTATTTTTTATCGGCAGGGTGTTGCGTGCGGAAATGAAGTCAAGCCGGGAGATTGTGCGGTGGTCGGGATCGATCTGAAAAAAATTCTGGTGTTATTGCTGATTTCGACACTTCTGCCGGGCGTTTCCGCCTGCCGGAGTCCGGAGAGCGGCAATTCCGCGCAATCCGCCATTCTTTCTTCCGGTGACATGGTCATTACCCGGTCCGAGTTTGAGGATCATCTGGAGTTGAAAATGGCGGCATACCCGATGGAAATTCGGAAAATGGCCGCTGATTTCAACAGTATGGTCATGGAACTCGTCAATGACCTGACCGAGGAAATGGTGCTTGTGCGGGCCGCCCGGGAAAAAGGCTTCCGAATATCAGAAAACGAGTTCAGGAAAGCGGAAAAGAAACTGAAATCGGACTATCCCGAAGATGCGTTTGAAAAGATGCTGCTCCGCAATGCCGTGGATTATTCCTTCTGGAAAAAGCGATTCAGGCGGCAGCTTTTGATTGATAAGTTCATCAGGCGGGAACTTTTGGAGAAAATCGAGATCACCTCCGGTGAGGTGGTTTCCTATTATAATCAGTTACAAACGGACACGGAAGATCAAGGAAAAAAGAAAGAGAAGGGCCGCATGAGTGAAGAGGAGCTTGTCAACCGCATCCGGCGCCGGAAAGCCCAAAACCGGTATCAAGGATGGGTCCGGGATCTTTCGGAAAAATTCCCCGTAAAAGTGGACAATGAAAAGTTGAAATCGATTTTGAAATCAGGCTCAGCCCCCAAGGAAAAAGGATAGTGTAAAATGGGAAAAAGCATTCAATTTTCGGCAGTTATCGCAGCAGCCTGCCTCATTCTGACAATGCCCGCCGGCGGAGGGACCTCCGAAGTGGTCGATCGGATCGTGGCGGTGGTCAATGACGACATAATTACCCTTCAACAGCTGAACGATGCGGTAGCACCCTACCTTGCGAAAGTGAACAACGCCTCTTATCCGGAAGAAAAGCGGAAAAAGATTGTCTATAACCTGAAAAAAGACATGCTCAACCGGATGATCGAGAGAACTCTCGCCGACCAGGAGGCAAAAAAATACAACATTACCGTAAGTGAAACCGAAGTCGACAAAGCCATCGAACGGTTCAAGGAAAACCGGAGCATGACTCAGATGGAACTGGAAAAAGGACTCAAGCAGGACGGGATGACCTTTTCCGAATACCGGGACAAAATCAGAAAAGAGATTTTGAGGCCCAAGCTGATCAGCCGGGCCGTCAACGCAAAGGTGGTGGTCACGGACTCGGAGGTGAAATCGTATTATGAAAAACACAGGGACAAGTATGCAGGGATCAAAAAATACGAGCTGAGAAATATCCTCGCCGAAGAAAAGGAAAAGATGGAGCGGGCCCGAAGCTTTCTGGAACAAGGAGGGGATTTCGAAACGGCGGCGGAGAAATTTTCCGAAGCCTCCAATGCTTCCGAGAAAGGGCATCTGGGCGTTTTCAAGGCCGAATCCTTTTCTGAAAAACTCAAAAATCATATCACTTCCTGCAGACCGGGCGAATACACGGATATCATTGAAACCGACAGAGGCTTTCAGATCTTCTATGTGGAGAATATTGAAAAGGTAGGGGGAAAGAGCCTGAAAGAGGCCCGTGAGGCGATTGTTGAAACACTGTACGACAAAAAGGCTTCGGAAAAATTCGACAAATGGATGGAGTCTTTAAAGGAAAATTCCCATATCAAAACCATGCTGTAAACGGATAGGGAGAACCCATGAACAAGGACAGAAGCGAACTGCTGCTTGCCAGCATTAAACGGTTGCTCAGGCGGGGCGCTACAAAACAGCTGAAAAACATCTTAAAAAAAACGCATATGGCGGATTTGTCCGGTGTGTTCCGCGAATTGTCCCCGGATAACCGGCAAAAGCTGTTTGACCTGATCGATTCCCCGGAAGAAAAAGGAATCCTTTTTTCAAAGCTTGAAGAAAGTACGTTTGTGGATTTCGTGAAGACCCTGCAAGTCGAAAATCTTGTGGACATTTTCGAACAGATGCCGGCGGATGATGCGGCCGAACTTCTCAATCGGCTTGATGAAGATACATCGGACCAGATTCTTCAGAAGATGAAAAATGAGGATTCCACCAGTGTGGAACACCTCATGAGCTACGGGGATGATACGGCGGGAAGCATCATGGTGCCGGACTTTGTGGCCCTGCAAGAGGACATGGGCGCAAGGGAGGTGATCGAGGCGCTTCAGAACAAGTATCTTGATGTGGAGATGCCCTTTTATATTTATGTCACGGACGAGTACGGCAAACTTGTGGGGGTCAGTTCCCTGAGGCAGCTCGTGGTGGTTCACCCGGAAAAGCCCCTCAAAGAGTTTATGGCAACGGATCTGGTTACGGTCAGACCGTATATGGATCGGGAAGAGGTGGCCAAACTCGTGTCCAAATACGACTATCTGGCACTGCCGGTGGTGGACGACGACAACAAGATGGTGGGCATTGTAACCGTGGATGACGTGATTGACGTTTTGCACGACTCGGCCACCGAGGATATTCTCCGGATGGCCGGTGTCGGGGAGGACTTCGTTGAAACCCAGACGATCTTCCGGGGGACCCGGATTCGGCTTCCCTGGCTGTTTGCAAGTTTCCTGGGCGGGGTCGCCGCATTTTTCATTATCGGCGGGTTCGAAGAGAGTCTTACCAAATACACGAGCCTTGCCGCATTTATTCCGGTGATCATGGGCATGGGCGGAAATATCGGCACCCAGTCCTCCACCATCGTGGTGCGGGGACTCGCCACGGGAAAGATCAATGTCCGGGATTTCGGACAGGTGGTGTCAAAGGAGCTTGCCATCGGCTTTATCCTCGGCATTGTGTACGGCCTTTTCATCGGGGTTGTGGCGTCTGTTGCCTACAGAGAAGAGGTATACTTTCTCCAGCTTGCCGTTTCAGTAGGCCTTGCGGTGCTTTCCTCCATGGCTGTTGCCGCACTGGTCGGGTCGGTCATTCCGCTGTTTTTTGAAAAAGTCAAAATCGATCCGGCCGTGGCCACCGGTCCTTTTGTTACCACCTCCGTGGATATTGTCAGCGTGTTGTGCTATTTTTCAATTGCCACGGCACTTCTCGGGATTTAAAACGGATGCGGTGATTATGGCAGGATTTACGTCGGACGCAATCTTGTTCAGGAAAATCGAATACGGAGACCATGATTATATCATCACGTTTCTGACCGAGAATCTGGGCAAGGTATCGGTTATGGCCAAAAACGCAAAAAAGAGCGTAAAACGGTTCCAGGGAGCGCTGGATCCGTTTTCGGTGATGAATATCGAATGCACCTATTCCAAAACCCGCAAGAATGCGCTCCCCTTTCTGATGAGCGCCCGGCTGGAAGAGCCTTTTGCCGGAATCCGGACCGATGCGGTAAAGACCGGGTATGCAAGTTACTGGATTGAAATCCTCAATTCATACCTGGAGGCGGATAAGGAGCAGATCGAGCTGTACCGGCTTCTTATCGATTCCCTTGCCGCCCTGGACAAGGGATTGATCGCGAAAGAGGTCCTGAACCTTCTGTTTCAGATCCGGTTTATGACCATTGCCGGCTTTTCCCCTGATTTTGTGTGCTGCGGCAAGTGCCGTGTTCCCATCGACCGGATCCGGGAGGGAAACGTGGTATTCGATTTCAAAGACGGCCGTTTTTTCTGCGGCAAATGCGCGGATAGAACATCCGAAACCGGGATCCGGGTTTCCAAGGGAACATTGAAACAGCTTTTCTGGATCAACAACAACGGGATTCAAAAGGCCGAGCGGATCCGGTTTTCTCCCGTATCGATCCGGGAAGGAGAAAAACTTCTCGAGGCATTCGTTCCCTGTCATATGGGCCGGGAGTTTAAAAGCCTCGGGTTTTTGAGAAGGGTCAGGTCCTGAATATGAACGTCAAACCCATACTGGAATCATCAACCGTGACCGTGTCGGTGCCCTGCCGCCTCGATTTCGGGGGCACACTCGACATCAGTACGTTTTATCTCCCGCTTTGCAATCATACGCCGTCTACTTTCAATATTGCCCTGGACATGCGGACCACGGTCACCTTACAGCCATGGGAAGAGGGGAGGGTGAAAATCTCCTCCAAAGGGTTTGAAAGCCGGGAGTTTCCGGCGGGCGGCGCTCCGTTCAATCAGCCGCTGGGGCTGATGTTCGCTGTGGCCGAATACTTTGATGTTCACGGTGTGCATGTGCACATCGAATCGTCCTCGCCACCGAGAAGTGCGCTCGGCGGATCTTCTTCCGCCGCCACTGCCTTGTGCGCAGCGTTTCTTTACGCTTTGGAAAGCAGGACGGATCCGGCAGGGGCGGCCTGGATCGCCCACTATATCGAGTCAAGCGTGGCCGGGGTTCCCTGCGGAATGCAGGATCAGCTTGCCGCTGCATTCGGCGGGGTCAACCAGTGGTTCTGGCTACTTGATAACGGCAGGCCCGCGTTCCGGCAAAAAACGCTTTTGTCCGGGCCGGAGGCAATTGAGAATCTGAATTCATGCCTTCTTGTGGCATACTGCGGAAATCCCCATGAATCCAGTGATATCAACGGCAGATGGGTGAAAGGCTTTATCCAGGGAAAAAACCGGGACGCTTTCAAGTCCGTCGCCAGGCTTGCGGATCGTTTTTCAGGGGCTGTCGGTGACCGGGATTTCGCTCTTGCCGGACGATACATGATTGAGGAGACGCAGATCCGAATGGATATGACCCCGGATGTACTGGATGAAACCGGCAAACTCCTGTTTGAGAAAGCCTGCCAAATGAACGTCGGCGCCCGTTTTACAGGAGCCGGCGGCGGCGGGTGTATCTGGGCGCTGGGAGAAAAGAGCGCGGTCGCGGCCCTTAGACCCGAGTGGAGAAAAATCCTCGAAGAGGAACAAACCGGGGAACTGTTGAATACGGCAGTGGATCCCGCGGGCATAAGGCTGGAAAGACATGGAAGGTATTAGATAGATATCAGGTTTTAGGTGTTAGCGTGGCCGTTCACGGCTTGAAACTTGAAATTCGAAAGTAGAAATTGGGGAGAGATGAAACGAGTTTACGAGTTGGATCTCTACAAACCGGTGACTTCAACTCTTGAATTAATCTAATCACTGTTTTTTTTAGGCCGTGAACCGATAACTGTAAACCGCGAACGGGTACAACAGTACAAAAGCATGAAGGCCGAATTTCCAATTTCTATTTTCTAATTTCAACGTTCCATGAACGGTAATAAAAAAACAATGAAACACGTAAGGACAACAAAATGAATTTTCAGGATGTGATTTTAAACTTGCAGAAATTCTGGTCCGAGAGGGGATGTGTGCTGATCCAGTCCTATGACATGGAGGTGGGGGCCGGCACGTTTCATCCCACCACTCTTCTGCGGGCGCTCGGGCCGGAACCCTGGAAGGTGGCCTATGTCCAGCCTTCCAGGAGACCCACCGACGGGCGGTACGGGGAAAACCCCAACCGGCTCCAGCATTATTACCAGTACCAGGTAATCCTCAAGCCGTCGCCGGATGATGTACAAAAGCAGTTCCTGGACAGCCTGAAAGTGATCGGTGTCAATCCGATGGAGCACGATATCCGGTTTGTGGAAGATGACTGGGAGTCCCCGACCCTGGGGGCGTCCGGGCTCGGCTGGGAGGTGTGGCTGGACGGGATGGAAATCACCCAGTTCACCTATTTCCAGATGACCGGCAGCATCGAGGCGGCCCCGGTTTCCGTGGAGCTGACTTACGGGCTCGAGCGGATCTGCATGTATCTCCAGGGGGTGGACAATGTGTTTGATCTGAAATGGAACGATGAGATCACCTACCGGGAAGTGTACCATCAGCAGGAAGTGGAACAGTCCACGTACAATTTTGAAGTCGCTGATGTGGATATGCTGTTCGACTTTTTTAAACGATACGAGGCCGAAGCCCACCGCATCGTCAAGCAGGGACTTGTGATTCCGGCGTACGAGTATTGCCTCAAGTGCTCTCATACGTTCAACCTGCTGGATGCAAGGGGCGCCATCAGCGTGACGGAAAGAACCGGATACATCAAACGGATACGGGATATGGCAAGGGAATGTTCAAAAGCGTACGTGGCGCAGAGGGAAGAACTCGGTCATCCGCTGCTGGAAAAAGAAGGGGTAAAGGGGTGAAAACAATGAATACGCTACTGATTGAAATAGGTACGGAAGAGATTCCAGCCGGATATATCGTGCCCGCCCTGGAAGCGTTCCGGGACAACCTGTGTGCACTGATGAAGACATCGAGGATTGAATTCGGAACAACAAAATACTTCGGCACACCGAGACGTCTTGCCCTGATGGTCAATGATGTGGCCGACCGTCAGCGGGCGGAGACCTCAACCGTTTACGGACCGCCCGCCACAGTCGGTTTTGATGAAAACGGCGCTCCCACCATCGCCGCTGAAAAATTCGCCCGGAAAGCAGGGGTCTCAGTGGAAGATATTTTTCTGTCCGAGCAGGACGGGAAAAACGGGAAATACCTGACAGTGGTCAAGGAAGAAGAAACACTTCAAACCGCGGATATCCTTGAGCGGAACCTGCCGGATCAGATTCTTTCGATCCCGTTTCCCAAACGGATGAAGTGGGGCTCTTTAGAAATTACATTTGCAAGGCCCGTCATATCCCTGACAGGGCTTTTCGGAAAAAGAACCCTCAATTTCAAGGTAGGGAACGTGGAATCCGGAAATTTTGTCTTTGGACACCAGTTCATGGCCCCTTCAAAGCAGGAACTGCCGGACCCTCAATCGTACGAGAGCGTTCTTGAATCCGCCGGCGTCATCGTGGACATTGAAAAACGGAAGGCTTTGCTCAAAGCCGAGATCGAAAAGGTTGCCGCGGAGTACGAAAGCCGGATTGTCGAGGATGAAGAGCTTCTGGATATCAATACGAACCTTGTGGAATACCCGTATCCGGTGATCGGCCGGTTTGACGACGACTTTCTGTCCGTTCCCGACGAGGTGCTGATCACGGCCATGCGCGAACACCAGAAATATTTTGCCGTCCGGGACGATCAGGGGGCTCTGAGAGCCTGCTTTGTTGCGGTGAACAATACACATACCAGTGACATGAAGCTTGTGGCCAACGGCCATGAACGGGTGCTGCGGGCAAGACTGTCCGATGCAAAGTTCTTCTGGGAAACCGATCTTCAGTCAAGCCCGGATGAAATGGCGGAAAAGCTCAAAAAAGTGACGTTTCAGGCGGATCTGGGCACGGTGTTTGAAAAAAGAGAGCGGATCAAGGCTCTTGCAGGCAAACTTGTGTCGATTTACGGACGAGGGAATGCGGATGATCTGAAACGCAAGGTGCAGCGGGCGGCCGAGATCTGCAAGGCCGACCTTGTCAGCCAGGTGGTGATCGAGTTTACCAAACTGCAGGGAATCATGGGCCGGGCCTATGCCGTCGAGGCGGGAGAGGATCCGGAGGTGGCCGACGCAGTGGAGCAGCATTACCGGCCGGTATATTCCGGGGGGCGGCTCCCGGAAAACGACACCGCCCGAATTTTGGCCCTTGCCGACAAGGTGGATACCATTTGCGGCTGTTTTTCCGTGGGTCTGATTCCCACCGGCGGAGCGGACCCGTATGCATTAAGGCGCCAGGGCATCGGAATTCTGCAGATTATGCTGAATGCTTCCCTTGCCTTTTCCCTCAGTGATCTGGTAGCAGAGAGTGTGAAAATGTTCCTGGATTCCGAGTCCCGCCGGGCTGAAACGGCAGGGCAGGTTCTCGAGTTTCTCCGGCAGAGAATGGTGAACATGCTCACCGACAGGGGATTCAGCAGGGAAGCGGTCAATTCGGCCCTTGAAGTTTCGTTTGACGACATTCCGGATGCCGAGGCCCGTGTGAAGGCACTTGACCGATTGAGAAAGCAGCCGGATTTTGAACCGGTGTCTGTTGCGTTCAAACGAGTGGAGAATATTCTCAAAAAAGTGACGTTTCAGGCGGATCTGGGGACGGTGTTTGAAAAAAGAGAGCGGATCAAGGCTCTTGCAGGCAAACTTGTGTCGATTTACGGACGAGGGAATGCGGATGATCTGAAACGCAAGGTGCAGCGGGCGGCCG
>JAIPEK010000020.1 GCA_021737205.1 Desulfarculaceae bacterium | reverse complement strand
TGGTGCTCTGGTAACCTTCTTCCAAAGTACCGCTCACGGCCATTGCCGTGCAGAAGCTCATCGCAGCCGTTCTCAAGGAGAATGATCTGCCCGAGGGAATATTCAACCTGGTGATCGGCAGCGGTTCGACCATCGGAGAAGAGCTCCTCAACGACAAAAACATCCCCCTGGTCTCAATAACAGGCTCCTCCGAAGTCGGCCGCCATGCCGCACAGACCGTGGCCGGCCGGTTCGGAAAGACCATTCTCGAGCTGGGCGGGAACAACGCCATCATCGTAACACCGGATGCGGACCTGGATCTCGCGATCCCGGCCATTGTATTCGGTGCCGTGGGCACTGCGGGCCAACGCTGCACCACCACGAGACGGATCATCGTGCACGAGGATGTGTACGACAGGGTCAAGGCCTCTCTTCTCAAGGCATACGGGTCCCTCAAAATCGGAAACCCGCTTGATCCGGACAACCACATGGGCCCGCTCATTGACCGGGATGCGGTAAAGACGTTCACGGATGCCCTTGCCAAAGTGGAAAAGGAGGGGGGCCGTATCATTCACGGCGGAGAAGTACTGGAAGGCAAAGGTTACGAGTCCGGCCTTTACGTGACCCCTGCAGTTGTGGAAGCGGAAAATCATTATGAAACGGTCCGGGAAGAAACCTTTGCCCCGATCCTGTACCTGATCCGGTACACGGGCGATGTCACCAACGCCATCCACATCCAGAACGATGTGGCCCAGGGGCTTTCCTCGGCCATATTTTCCAACAACATGCGGGAGACCGAAGAATTTCTCTCCCACCGGGGTTCGGACTGCGGACTGGCCAATGTCAATATCGGCACTTCGGGTGCGGAGATAGGCGGCGCTTTCGGCGGTGAAAAAGAGACCGGAGGCGGAAGAGAATCCGGCTCGGATGCCTGGAAAGGGTATATGAGAAGACAGACCAACACCATCAACTACGGCGGTACCATGCCGCTTGCCCAGGGAATCGAGTTCGACATATAGACCGGCGGCCCAACCGGCTTTTCACCCGGATGACTCCCTCCTGCATCCGGGTGAACCGGTCTTTCAGCTGTACAGTCGGTGAAAAAAGATATACGGGCCCAGGTTGTCCCGGTGGTCCTCGGAGATGAAGTCGGCGCTCAGATACCGGCCGTGGCAGGCCCGTACCACCACCTCTTTTCGGACAATGGACTGCTTGACATCATCCAGGACGAATTCCAGAACCATCTTCAGCCCGGGCATGAGGTTTTCGCCCAGGTTGGTTTTCACCATCAGACCTTTGCCGGAAATTTTTTTCACAATCATCTTGCCGATGCTCCGGTTCCGGCCACGGGTGACATACGTACCGGCAAGATGGGTCTCGGCCCTTTCCTCGTTCCGTTTCTGCAAACGGACCGAATACACATGCCCGCACCTGCAGCGGCAGCGCACCCTGACTTTTCCATCCCGGATCGGGTATTCAGAAAGTTGAAATATTTTTTTCCGCCCGCACTCCTGGCATTCGATTTCCGCAGTATCAAGACAGTCGATTATAACTGTTGAAGCCATTTTGTTTCCTCCTTGCTTCCGTGGCACCCTCTGGGTTTAATTATAATCATTTCAATATTCATGCCGGTTTTGTTTTTGTAAAATATTTGTGTTGATAGCATTGAAATAATTGTGTATTCTGTTTTTGATTAAAAAGAAAAAGAAGGAAATAAAAACCCGGATATTGCCATTTGATCATAGCTATTGATATATCAACATTATAATTTTATTTAAACGATTAAAAAAGAAAAGGATCTTCCATGGATCCATCCACACTTGAACTGCTCAAAGAACTGGACCCGGCAGCCCTTCAGAAAAAATTCCTGCAGGCCATTGTACAGATCCAGAATGTAAAAAGAGGGTCCATCTGGATCCGGCAGCAGGACCATTACACCTGTATCGAGGCGGAAGGGGCCGAAAGCGATCAGATCAAAGGCGTCAAACTCAAAACAAACCAGTCGAGCATTGTCGGATGGGTCATTGAAAACGGCGAGATGACCATAGCCGAAACTTCCAGCGACAGCCGCCACCGAAAGGAGGTGGAAAAGGATTTTGCCGTTAAAAGCAGCCTGATTCTCTGCTTTCCCCTTTTACTGAAGGAAAACAAAGTGTACGGGGCCGTCCAGATAATCGACACCACGCCGGAAAAAAACCGTCTGAACCTTGACAAAGAATATCTTGAAAACATTCAGAACCTTGTGGATATCTGTTCCATCGCTCTGGGCAACGCCATTGTATACAGCAGGGAAAAAAAGCGGTCCGAAAAACTGGAGTCCGCGCTGACCCGGATACGCCACGAGAACCGAATGATCGGCAACAGTGAAGCGCTCCGGGAAAGCCTCGAGCTTGTGAAAAGCTATGCACCCACGGATTTCCACGTTCTGATTACCGGGGAAAGCGGCACCGGCAAAGAGCTTGTGGCCGAACAGATCCACCGCATGAGCATTCGCAAAGACAAGCCGTTCATGGTCCAGAACTGCAGCGCCATCCCTGAAACGCTCCTTGAAAGTGAACTGTTCGGCTACAAGAAAGGCGCTTTTTCAGGGGCGAACCGGGACAAAAAAGGACTTTTTGAAGCGGCGGACGGGGGAACGGTTTTCCTGGATGAAATCGGGGACATGCCCGTCAATATCCAGGCCGGTATTCTGCGGGTCCTGCAGAAGAACGAAATCAAGCCTCTGGGGGAAACCGAGGTGAGATATGTGGATGTCCGGATCATTTCCGCCACCAACAAGGACATCAAACAAATGATCGCCGAGAACACCTTCCGGCAGGATCTTTTTTACCGGCTTTCGGTTCTGCCGGTCCACCTGCCGCCTTTGAGAGAACGCAAAGCAGACATCCCGCTCCTTGTAAAACACTTCATCAGAAGAGAGGCCGCAAACAACGCCCTGGAAGAAAAGCGGGTCTCCCCCCTGGCCATGCGTTTTATAACAGCCCATTCATGGCCCGGCAACATCCGGGAGCTTGAAAACCTGATCAAGTATCTCATGGTCACCGTGGACCGGGATACCATTGAACCCGAAGACGTACCCGAACAGATCCGGACACGGAAACCCGGGGGTGCGCAAAACGGGGGAGATGCCAATGCAGGCGGATCGGCCGGTGTGGACTTTACCGCCTATACGTGGCAGGAGATGGAAAAAATCTACACGGAGACGCTCCTTGAAAACAACAGCTGGAACATCACCCGGGCCGCGGAAGACGCGGATGTGAACCGGTCCACGTTCGTCTCCCGCATGCGGCGGCTGGGCCTTCGGAAAATTTCAAAAAACTGAGCCCTCACCTTGTATCAGTCCGGACTCTCCGGCATCCCGATTGCCTCACAGATCTCGCTGTAGCGCGACAGGATCAGGCGCTTTTCCGAGTCCGGGACCTCCTTCTTAACCCTTGCCCTCATGTCCTTGAGGTCGGCGTTGGCACCCATCATTCCCTGGTCCATCTGCTGGAGCATCTGCTTTTTCTGCGCCTGAGATATATTCGGATTGTCCTTTATGGCCTTCATGGCCTCGGCCATCTGCGGCGCCACCTGCTCGGTGAGCCGGTCTATATTTTCCATGGCCGTTACCATCATTACATGGCCGAACACATAGTAAAACCGGTCAGTGTCCCATCCTTTCTTTTCAATGGCCGAATTCGAGGCTTCCATGCCCTGCTTCATGAATTCCATATCCGGTGTTTTCCCCTGTTTCACCGCATTCATTTTCTCCATACCCCCGGCGGTCAGTCCGGGAGTTTCCGGCAGATCAGCCAGGAACCGGTCCAGCTCGCCTTTATCAATAGGCGCCTGGTCTCCGGCATGAACGGGAGCACACAACAATACTGCAAACATCACGGACACACACACCATGAAAAATCGTCTCATACAACCTCCAGATCTATTGATTGATATTGACCATACGACATTGCCGCTTCAGCACATGCGGGCAGGAAGAAGATCGATCAGATACCTGTTCCGCTCACGCCTGATCGCCTGGAATTTCAACGGTTGCGATCGCTGTCGCTGATATGGATGCTACATGTCATTGTAATAGTCAACCGGGTTGAACTTGTCAATCATGAAACGGCGTTTTCAGGAACAATATTTGACGAATCGCAAAATATGGGATACATGAACCTTGCGGCAAAATTGACGGAAACCGAAAAGAGGATTGTCAATGGAATCGAAAATTCGGGCTTTGGAAAAAATATATGACGTGTATGAAGCATTTACAGCCGACCTGGACCTTTCCTGTGTCAAGGGCTGCAGCTTTTGTTGCACCTGCAACGTGACCCTTACCGGTCTGGAGGCGGTATATCTGCTGGAAACCCTTGAAAAGGACGTGCAAATGGGGCTTTTTGAGAAACTGGACCGGCATTTTCCCGAAAAACGGTTTGTTCCGCAGACCACCACCAACCGGTTCGCCGAGCTGTGCATCAATGGACAAGAAGCCCCTCAAGAGGAAAACGATCCGTACTGGGGAACCTGCCCGCTTCTGGCGGAAGAACTGTGTCCGGTGTACCGGGCAAGGCCGTTCGGATGCCGCAGCCTTATCTCCGAATCTCCCTGCAGGGAGACCGGATACGCCCGGATACCACCGCTTGCCCTGACGGTGAACAATGCACTTCTCCAGTATATCGAGCATATCGATCAGGGCGGCGTCTTTGGCAATCTCTCCGATGTCCTGTCCGTTTTTTCCACAGAGAGGGTCTGTAAAGAGTATAAAAAGACGGAACCCTCTTTCGATTCGATCCGATCGCAGTTCCCCCGGATAAAAGAGAGGGTACTCAAAAATCGGAAAATCCCGGCCCTTCTGGTACCGCCGGAACACAGAACACGGATTGCGCCCCTTTTAAAAGAGATTTCAAACATTGACTGACCCGATCGGTTGGGGTAGTTTTAAGGGAACCTTATATCAATAGCGGAGGGAAGAGTTATGGGAGCGGACAATGCAGTGTTCCTTGAACAGATCGAAGGGTTTGACGATACCGGCGAAGAATTCGTCCACCGGCTTCCTGAAAAGGGGTCCGGGGATATCAAATGGGGGGCCCAGCTCACGGTCAGGGAGAGTCAGGCCGCTGTGTTTTTCTACAAGGGAAAGGCGGTGGGCGCGTTCGGCCCGGGCCGCCATACGCTGAAAACCGCCAATATCCCGATCCTCACAAAAGTGGCAAGTCTTCCGTGGGGATTTGAAAGTCCGTTGCGGGCGGAAGTGTATATCACCAACCTGAAAACCTTTACCAACCTCAAATGGGGCACCCGGGATCCGGTGGCCTTCCGGGACGACGACCTGGGCCTTGTCCGGCTCAGGGCCTTCGGGATGTTCAACCTCCGGATCGTCCAGCCGGTGCTGTTCATCAACCGGCTGGTGGGAACCAAAGGCGTTTACACCACCGAAGAAATCAGTGACTACCTCAACCGGGTGGTGGTCTCCCGGTTCAACGACTATATCGGCGAACGGTTCAGCTCCATATTCGAACTGCCGTCCAGGTACGATGAACTGGCGGACGGGCTTGCCGAAAGGTTGAAAGAAGATTTCAGCCGGTTCGGCCTCTCCCTGACCACCCTGTACATCAACTCGATCACCCCGCCGCCCGAAGTCCAGCAGGCCATTGACGACAAAAGCCGCATGGGTGTATTCGACGACATGAACAAGCTGATGAAGATGAAAGCGGCCATGGCCGTGGAAAAGATGTCGGAAAACGACGGCGGGGGTGCAGGAGCCGAGGCCGGGATCGGCATGGGCATGGGGGTCATGCTGCCGGGCATGTTCGCCGGCCAGTTTTCCGGGCAGCAGGAACCTCAGGGAGCCGGCGGAGAGCAGGCCGGCGGGACAGCCCCCTGCGCGGAATGCGGAAACACCATCCCGACGGATGCCCGGTTCTGCCCCCAGTGCGGACACCAGCAGGTCATTTTTGAAAAATGCGAACACTGCGGGAAAAACATCACCCCGGGCGCCAATTTCTGTCCCAGGTGCGGCAAGGCCACGGCCGAGAAGACGGAGAAAAAGTTCTGCGCCGCCTGCGGGGCGGAAAACCTTCCGGAAGCGGTTTTCTGTGACCGCTGCGGAGAGAAGCATCAGTTACCGGGTTGAACATCAATGCCCCCAGTGCGGGGCACCGGTCAACCTGGGAGAAGAGACCCTGTTTTTCGTTTGTGACTTCTGCAGGGTTCGCTCCTGCATTTCCCACAAAGGGGTTTTCCGGTACATGCTTTCGCCCGGGGAAAGTGTGCCCGGGGACACGGATTTCATCTACCTTCCCTACTGGCGGTTCAAGGGGGTGCGGTATTTCTGTTCAGCCTCCGGGGTCGACAGCCGCTTCATGGATATCAGCCAATGCGCTGTCAACGATTCAATCGAACATGTGCCCGCCTCCCTGGGATTCCGTTCCCAGGCGCTGCCCTTGAAACTGATCCGTCCGGAAACCCGGGGCACCTTCCTTACACCGGTTTCTTTTAAAGAATCGATTCAAAATCTCGACAGGCGGTTCAAACGGGGAAAGCAATCTGCAAAGCCGATGTTCACCGAAGATATCGGGGAGATGACAAGCCTGATTTACGCACCGTTTTACGTGAGTTCAAACCGCCTGATCGATGCGGTTCTGGACAAGCCCCTGGACTGTCATGTGCCGGAGGATTTCTCCGCCGACCGGCACGAGGCCTGCCGGCCGGAAAAGGAAACGGTTTTCATACCCGGGATATGTCCTTCCTGCGGTTGGGATCTTCAGGGCCGTGCCGACTCCCTGGCGCTGGTCTGCAGAAACTGCAACACCCTGTGGCGGGCCCATGGCAAACGGCTTGCGAAAATCCGGTTCCGCGTTTTCGGTCCGCGGGATCCGGATGGGGTATATCTGCCCTTCTGGCGGATCCGGGCGGATGTTTCCGGATTGGCTCTCTCCTCCCATGCCGACCTTGTCAATGCATGCAACCTGCCCATGATGGCCCGGCCGGAGATGAAAAACAGGGAACTTCATTTCTGGGCCCCGGCCTTCAAGATCCGGCCGAAGGTGTTCCTGCGGCTTTCCACCCAGCTCCTTCTGGCCCAGCTCGATTCTGAAACGGAAAACTCACTGCACAGCCGGGAAATCCACCCGGTGACACTGCCGGGAGCCGAGGCCGTGGAAAGCATCCGGGTCACCCTTGCCTCTTTGCTCAAACCGACCCGCGATTATCTGCCGGCCCTGTCCTGCGCAGAAGTCAAACCCACGGACCTGGAACTGATCTTCCTGCCGTTTGAAAACGGCCCCCACGAACTTTTCCACCCGGATCTCAACATCGGCATCAATCGAAACATCCTGGACCTTTCCGGTAATCTTTGACCCGCCCGGCATCTGCAGCAAATAACACCCGGCAAACCACCATACCAGCCCCGGGAGTATCACCCCGGCCCTTCATCCCGTTTTGCTCCCCTGTACCCGGACCTTCGGGGGAATTTCGCCTTATACCGGGTTAAACCGCAGGAACTGCGGTCCGGTCGGTCCTCACACAGCCTGCGGTTCTTCACACCCGGCATAAGGCGAAATTTTACCCCCTCCGGTCCTCCATGTACATGGGACCCAACCGGCTTGAAGCGCCTTCTACTCAAATACTCTGCCCATGAACCGTCTGACGGGATCCCAAAACTTTCATATGCCGATCATGTCCTGACTCACAAAATAAATGATGAAAAATCTTCATGAAGAGTATGACCTTCGTGGTAAAAACTCTTGTTCCTTCATATAAATATCCGGGGGAGGGGATAGATCGGATGTTGGATGCTCCCGGCACAGAGGCAGCAGCCGATCCGGTATAACCTGGAACGGATTCAAATGTCGGTCGGTTACCGGGCACACGATGTGACCGGTTCCGACATTTGCCCTCGGAGCAGCCCAGGACGGGCTGGGAGAATGAGTGGAAGGTTATACCGGTTCGGCTGATGCCGGGAACATGGCACGGACTTTCATGGTTGTGTGAACCAGAAAGCCTGAATAAAAGGGAAAGAACGTCTTATGTCCGGGATGGAGAATAATCTTCACATTTCGGTAGACTTGCTGCTGCTGTGAAAGAAAATACTGTACAGCACCGGGACCACGATCAGTGTGAGTACGGTTCCGAACGTCAGTCCGCCCATGATGGTCACGCTCATCCCACGGTAAAACGGATCGAGCACAAGCGGTGTCATCCCCAGTACGGTGGTCATGGCGGCCATGAGCACCGGGCGCAGACGACTGACCGATGAATCGAGGATGGCGTTGAACGTATCTTTGCCGTCCCGAATTTCAAGATCGATCTGGTCGATGAGCACCACCGCGTTTTTGATGATCATGCCGGACAGGCTCAAAAATCCCAGAAGCGCCATGAAACCGAACGGCTGGCCGAAACCGAGCAGCCCCGCGGTTACCCCGATCAACGCAAGCGGGATGCACAGAAAGATGATCAGCGGCTGTCTCAAAGCATTAAACAGCATGATCACGATCAGCACCATCCCGGCAAAAAAGAACGGAACCGGCCCCAGAAGATTGGAACGCGCCTCACCTGCACTCTCGTATTCCCCGCCGAACTCCAGGGAATACCCCTCCGGAAGCTCGATATTTTCCAGTTTCGGTCTCAGTTTTGAGAAGAGCACACTGGCAGGGCCGCCTGCAGGATCACACTGGGCGGTAATGGTCCGCTGCCGATCCCGGCGCCGAATGATCGAGTCCTCCCATTTGACACGGAAATCGTTGACAATCGAGGAAAGCGACACGGATCTTCCCGTTGCCGGACTTGCCACCTGAACGCTCCGGATTGCATCCACTGATTTGCGCTCGTTTTCCGGAACCTTGAGCATGATCGGGAGAAGCTCGTCCTTTTCCCGGTACAGACCCACGGCCTTTCCGGAGAACGACACCGCAACGGCCCGGGAAATCACCGGACGTGTGACCCCCAGACGTCTGGCTTCGGCTTCAGCCACAACCGGTTTGACCACCTTGATCTTCTGCCGCCAGTTGTCCCGGATATTAACAGCCAGCGGATCTTCGGCCATGATATCCTGTGCCTTTTGCGACAACGATCTCAAAACTTGCCGGTCAGGCCCCTTGAATCTTGCCTCGATGTCGGCCCCGGTGCCCGGGCCCCGGACGAATTTTTTGACCTTTGTCTCTGCAGCCGGGAAGTGCTCCTTGAAATGCGCTCTTACTTTCGGGATCATGGCGTCGATTTTCGAGTAATCCTTCACCGTCACCAGAAGCTGGCCGTAGCTTGAATCCGGAAGCTGCGGGTCGTAGTTCAGAAGAAACCGCAATGCGCCCTGTCCCACAAACGTATCCACCTTTTTCACGTTGTCATGCTCTGCCATCCACTGCTCGGCCCGCTCCAGATCCTTCGAGGTCTCCTTGATATGGGATCCTTCCGCTTTCCAGTAGTCGATCATGAACTGAGGCCGGCTCGATTTGGGAAAAAAGCTGTTCTTGACAAACGTAAACCCGTAAAGGGACGATCCCAGGAGAAAGAGCATGAACAGAACCGTTGCATACCTGTGCTTGAGGCAGGTTTCCAGGAAACCGCGGTACCGTTGGAAAAATTTTCCCTTGTAGGGATCAATATTTTCTTCTCCGTCTTTCCCGTTGGACCTTTTCAAAAAGCGGATACAGAAAAGCGGCGTCAATGTCACTGCCAGAAGCCAGCTTAAGGCAAGGGATATGCACATGACCTTGAAAAGAGAGCCGCAGAACTCCCCTGATGAATCATTGGAGGTCCCGATGGCGGCAAAGGCGAGTATGGCCACCAGGGTTGCTCCGAGAAGGGGAATGCGCGTCTTCTCCACCGTCTCCAGGGCCGCCTGCCGCCTGGAAACACCGGTCCGGGTCTTTACCAGTATGCCCTCGGTGACCACGATGGCGTTGTCCACCAGCATACCCAGCGCCAGGATGAGCGCTCCCAGGGATATGAGCTGGAGGCTGATGTCCATGATATTCATGACAATGAAGGTGCCGAAAATGGTCAGCAGCAGAATGGCGCCGATCATGAGCCCGCTGGCGATCCCCATGAAAATGCAAAGGAGCACGATCACGATGGCCATGGCCTCGATGAGGTTGACCACGAAGGTATTCACCGACTTGGACACCGTATCTCCCTGAAACGCGATGGGATCCAGCTCCATGCCCACCGGGGCCTGAGCCATCAGTTCATCGATCCGTTTTTCCACCGCTTTGCCCATGGTGACCACGTTGCCGTCGGATACCGTTGCCACACCGATACCGAGTGCGTCTTCCCCGTTGTGCCGCATAATCCACTGCGGCGGGTCGAGATACCCTTTGGAAATCGTGGCGATATCTCCCAGGCGGACCAGGTCGCCCTGCGAATTCGACGTCACCAGCAGTTTTTCCATATCGGATACACTGGTAAAATCTCCTGTGGGACGGATGTGTACATAATCCCGGGCTACTTTAACCCGGCCTGCATCCGCCACCATGTTTTGGCTGTTCAGGGTCTTTACCACCTGCTCGACAGAAACCCCGAATTGCGCCATCCTGGCCTTTGACATTTCGATATTCACCACTTCTGTGCGGTCGCCCCAAAGCTCCACGCTGGCCACATCCTTCACCAGCAGAAGCTCGCGCTTGAGGATCTTTGCAAAATCCTCGAGCTCGCTGAAGGTATATCCTTTCCCCGTAAGCGCGTAAAACACCCCGTACTCGTCCCCCCAGTCATCGTTGACCTTCGGCGGTTTCACGCCCGGCGGCAGATTCGGGGCGAGATCATTTACCTGCCGCCGAAGCTCGTCCCAGACCTGGGGAATGTCCGGGCTCATGTACTTGTCCTTGATATCCACATACACAACAGACAAACCCGGTTTGGACATGGAACGGACCTCGTCGATCTGGGAGAGCTGCTGGACGGCGATCTCCATGGGATCGGTCACCTCCTGCTCCACCTCGAGAGCCGTGGCGCCCGGGTAGCGGGTCATCACAAGTGCGGTTTTGATGGTGAACTTGGGAAACTCCAGCCGGCCCAGGTTCTGGTACGAAAGTATACCGCCCGCCACAAGCAAAATCGTCAAAATATACGATACGGTCTTCCGGTCGATGCTCAGCCTGGTCAGATTCAAGTATTACCTCCGGCTCGATTCATTGTTCAACAGTTTCACTTTCCGGCCCTCCTCGAGAAACGGCGCGCCTGCGCATACGACCCGATCCCCCTTGAAAACGCCGTTTTTCAGTACCGCGGTTTTCCCGGACAGGGTGACTCCTTCAATTCGCCGTTTTTCCACGGTCATGGAATCCTCGTTGACCACCCAAACGCAGGAGGTGCCGTCTTTGTCTGCAAAAATCGAATCCGCCGGAACGGCAATCCCCCTGTCTTCTCCATCGGACGGAAGTGAAAAGCTGACAGTGGCGGCCATGCCCGGGTATATCCGGCTTTTCCGCGTTGCATGGACCACCAGTGTCACCGGGTAACTCTGGTTTGCCGTATCCGTTTTTTTGCCGATCTCCTTTATGTCCGCCTGAAACGTTTTTCCCTCTATGGCGTTGAAGGTACATTCGATATGGTTGACGTCATCCATGGATCTTACCATTTTTTCCGGGATCGTCGTCCGCACTTCCCTTGCCGAAAAATCAAGCAGCGTCAGTACCGGGTGTCCCGCAGCCACTGTTTCGTGAACTTCGGCAAACTTTCGGTTCACAACCCCTTTGAAAGGTGCCCTGAGGAATGTGTCACCGTATGCGTCCCTGGCAGCCTTGAGTTGGGATTCGAGCCCGTCGATTTTCGATTCCATGGCCCGGACATCCTCCGCCCTGGACCCTTTTCTTGCCTTGGCAAGGTTCTGGGCGGCCGCCTCCTGTTTGGCCGAAGCCGTATCAAAAGCGGACCGGGCCTTTTCATAATACGATTCCGGCACCACCTCTTTTTCATACAGCATGGAAATCCGCTCGTAATTCTGCTTCGCTTCCTTATACGCAGCCCGGGCTGCATCAAGCTCGGATTCGAGCATTTTGACGTCAGCGGGCCTGGCTCCCTTTTTCATTGCGGACAGCTTGGCTTGAGCTTCCCTGACACCGGCTTTCAGGCGATCGATTTGATTTTGGAAATCACGCGGATCGATCCGGGCCAGTACTTCCCCCTTTTCAACGGACCGGCCGACGGTTGTATCAAAAGAAATCACGGGACCGGCCACCCGGAAAGACAGCTTCACTTCCTTTGCCGACCGTGCAATGCCGGGAAACTCCCTTAGGTCCATCGTGTGCCGTTCTTTCACCACAACGGTTTTTACCGGCCGGATCCGCTGCTGCTGTGGTTCGGCAAGGCCGGTGCCGCAGAAAAAGAGAAAGGGTATAAGCAGCGCCGCTGCCTGTGAAACCCAAAACCCGATCCTGTTGCCTGTCAAACCTTTCATTTTACTGCCTCCTTTCCGGGCATAAAGTGTGCTCGTTTATATGAAAGTCGGTGCCATATTCCCGGCATCAGCCGAGCCAGTATAACCTTCCGCTCATGTAAACATTCGTTTGCCTTCGGCCCTCGCAGCCCGTCCAGGGCTGCTCCGAGGCAAATGCCGGAACCGGTCACGTCCTGTGCCTGGTAACCGACCGGCATTTGAAACCGCTTCCAGGTTATACCGGATCGGCTGATGCCTCTGACCGGATCTTTCATACTTCGTTGTGTCCAAAAGGGCATGGGCTTTATGACGCTGAATTTCATTATTGCCATTTCAGGTGCATCCTTGTATAGTTTTCCAAGTTTTCACAATCAAAGCAAAAAAGTATAACAGAGTTTATTTCAACAAACAAGACAGTCAAACGTCGGCAAAATCCATGGAAAACGACACAGGCACAGGCCACCGGGGAAAAACGCTTTTCACCCCATCCAACTACTTTCTGTTTGTATTGATCATTGCAGCCCTTGCCGCCTGCTTCATGATCATCAGACCGTATGTCAACCCGATTATCCTCGGCTCACTTGCCGCACTTGCATTGTCTCCCGTCCACCACCGGATTCTCGGTTTTCTCAAAAACAGAAAGACCGTTGCCGCTGCCCTGTCAACCGTCCTTTTCGCCATCAGTGTCATATTTCCGGTCCTGCTGATCGGGGCGATCCTTATCAAGCAGGGTATCAGCTCATTCGCCGCCATCTCCGCATGGATCGAGGCCGGCAACATGGACCCGTATATGGCCAAAGCAATGGAGCTTACCGGGAAATACCTTCCCGCAGTCAAGGAACGCATCAATCCGGAGAGCCTGGACATCGGAAAGATTTCCCTGAATTTCACCCGGCAGGTGGGGACTTTCCTGATCAACTCGGGCAAAGACATTGCCGGTAACATTTCCGACCTTGTCATCCAGCTTTTCTTTATGCTGTTTACCTTCTTCTTTTTCATCTGGGATGAAAAAACCATTACCAACCGGATTCTCCACCTGGTTCCCCTGTCCAGCACCCAGGAGACGGAAATCCTGGACAGAATCAAGGCGGTCACAAAATCCGCCGTTCTCGGCACATTCCTGACCGCCATGGTACAGGGAGCTCTCGGCGGTATCGCCTTTGCCGTGGCCGGGCTCCCGGTCTTTTTCTGGGGCATCATGATGGCATTCGCATCTTTGATCCCCGTGGCGGGCGTAGCCCTGATCTGGGTTCCGGCGTGCTTTTTCCTTTTCGTGTCCGGCAAAACCGGAGCCGCGATTTTCATGGCTGCCTGGTGCGCGATCGTGGTCAGCCTTTCGGACAACCTGGTCCGCCCCCTTTTCATGCAGGGCAGTGCCGGCATGGGAACCTTTCTGATCTTTTTCGCCATTATCGGCGGCCTCAAGCTCTTCGGCCTCACAGGGCTTGTGTACGGTCCGCTTCTTTTCGGGATCACCGCAGTTCTGCTGTATATTTACCAGAAGGAATTCGCCGGCTACCTGAAAGGGCAGGACAACACATAGGCCCCTATCTTTTTCTTTCGCCGTCTTACCTGCATCGCAAAAAAAATTACCCGGTTGACAAAAAATGTTTTGACGTGTAATGTTTTGTGTCCAAAATAAATAAGACGGAAACACCCGTTGATTTTTTTTGGACACAAATAAAAGTCGGAGCGCTTGACTCCCTGAAACCGTAACCGAACAGAAAGCAGAGGAACAGAATGAATCAGACAAACCCTCTCTGGAAAGCCACATATGATGCCGGCTCTCCCGAAGAGATGCTCGAGACATACAGCGACTGGGCCACGGATTATGACGCGGATACCATTGACGGAATGGGCTATGTAGGCCCGTCCCTCTCCTTCCGGCAGCTTGACGGGCTGCTCAATTCCAACGAAGCCCGTGTGCTGGATGCAGGATGCGGCACAGGCCTTGTGGGACAACTCATGAAAGAGAACGGATATTCAAAGGTGGACGCCATGGATCTCTCCCGGGAGATGCTCCTGGAGGCGGAAAACAAAAACGTATATGACCGGCTGTTCACAGCCGACATGAGCAAACCGCTCGAAATCGATGACAACAGGTATGATGCAGTCATCTGCGTGGGCACTTTCACCTATGCCCACGTGGGGCCGGAAGCCTTCAGCGAGCTTGCAAGAGTGACAAAACCGGACGGGTACATATGTTTTACCGTTCGGGACGGCGCTTACCAGGCATACAACTACAGAAACACAATGGTGGAACTCGAGGCGGATAACACCTGGGAACTCATGGAAATGCGCCGGGAGGACTACCTGAAAAAAGAAAACGTCACAGCCGCCTACTGTGCGTATAAAGTACTGGGAGACGAACACAATGCATAAATCGGATAACAAAGTACTCAACAAGGTATACACGGCAACCAACCATGAAGAACTCATGGACGCCTACAAGGACTGGGCAACGGATTATGATACGGACACGGTGGAACGTTTCGGCTACGTTGCGCACCTTTCCAGTGCACAGGCCCTGCATGACGCCCTTAACGACAGGGGAGCCCACATCCTTGACGCAGGGTGCGGTACCGGCCTTGTGGCTGAGACCCTCGCCCACCTTGGATACAGGAACATCGACGCCCTCGACTACTCCGAAGAAATGCTGGAGGAAGCCGAGAGAAAAGGGCTTTACAAAGATTATATCCAGGCGGACCTTAGCCGGGATCTCGACATCGAGAAAAACAAATACGATGCAGTGGTCTGCACCGGTACGTTCACGTACGGCCACATCGAAGCAGACGGTTTCGAGCGCCTTATCCGGATCACCAGGCCCGGCGGCATCAACTGTTTCACAATCCGGGACGGAGCGTACCAGGAATACGGATACCGGGAAAAAATGGTGGAACTGGAAAAACAGCAGGCATGGGAGCTTTTGGAAATGCGGAATGAAACATACTTTACAAAAGAATCGGTACAATGCAAATTGTGCACCTACAAGGTATTCGCTTCCTGATTTTTCCTGCAGTATATATTGAACACGATTGTTACGCGTCTTCGGTATTGACAGACCTTGATACCTGTGTAATTAATCCGAAGGATTAGAGTACCATTTTCATATTTTTATGCACAACGAAACCAAGGAGGAGTTAATTGTTATGAAGAACTGTTTGTTGAAAACCGCTTTTGCAGCACTGTTGATGTTCGCCCTCTGCCTGACCGGCATTGCGGGGGCGGGAAATCTTCCCGGAGAAGGAAAAACCGTTCAGCCGGCCCGGGCCACATGGACCACCGGATTCGTACTTGAAGCGATTTATTCAAGGGCGCTGGAAGACCTCGGCTACGAAGTGAAAGACCCGAAGAAACTTGCCAACCCGATGTTCTACGAATCACCCGTCCAGGGAGACGTGGATTTCTGGGCCAACGGCTGGTTTCCCCTTCACAACACCCA
>JAIPEK010000019.1 GCA_021737205.1 Desulfarculaceae bacterium | reverse complement strand
GTACGTTGTATTCTTTCACGAAACAGACGGCTCCATTGAGCCGGCTGTTCTGAAAAAGCGGATACACGTTGTGAATGGTGTTGGCCACTTTTCCTTTCCGTGTTCTGTAGAGCAGGGTGTGATCGGTGAGAGGAGCTTCGCAGGCCAGGCACTGCATGATTTTGCTGGTGGCATGGGTGAGATCATAAATGTCGGTCACCTTCTTGCCGATGGCTTCATCCGTGCTGATATCATCGATTGCGGCCATGGCGTCATTGTAATATTTGATAACACCGGCGGTGTCAACAATCAGGACCCCTTCGTTAAACCGATTAAAAACAGGAACAATATTCAGGTTGTCCAGATCAAGCCGACCGGGAGGATCTTTTTTGTTAAACTCTTTTGGTGAATCCATTTAAATCGAACCAAAATTTTTATATTTATCATCGTGTGAACTATACGTTATTCGTTTTTCCCCAACATGTCAATACGTATGGCACGTGTGTAAAATTTTTTACCCGGTCAAAAGTGTAAAAAAATTTTACACTTTTTTACACCCTGAAAAATTGCCCCGTCATCATAAAACGATTTATTCCCTGAATCTGAATTACTCTTTTGGCCATGTGTCAAAATCGATTCTTTTCCTGAAATGCGGATATTCCTTATTCAAGGGAATCCCGGTTCCTTTCGCCTCCTTTTTTGCATTGTACGGCGGCCGATTATAGCCGGATTGGCATATTAGTTGCTCCTGATTAGGGCAAATCTCAATATATGTGCACACTTCAGGGATATGAAGAATCTTTAGGAAGAGAAACCACAACCATCAAAGAGAGGGAGCATTATGAAAACAAATGCAAGAGTAGTCGTTATCGGCGGAGGATGCATCGGCGTCAGCATCGCTTATCATCTTGCCAAATACGGCTGGACGGATGTCGCGCTTATTGAAAAACACGAGCTCACATCAGGATCAACCTGGATGGCGGCCGGGAACTGTTCCTTTCATCACGGTGATTATTATGGATCAGCCATCAATAAAAAGAGCATTGAAATTTATAAAAATCTTGAGAAAGAAACAGGTTACTCTCCCGGATGGCACACCACCGCTTCAATAAGAACAGCTGATAACCAGGATCGGATGGATGAACTGGGATATACCTACTCCATGCACAAATGCCTTGGCCTTGAAGTTGACTACGTCACCCCTGAAGAAATGGCAAAGCTGCATCCCCTTATGAATACCGAAGGTTTGATCGGAGGACTTTACTGGCCGGACGACGGGGATGTGGATCCCAACGGAATCACCCAGGCCTTTGCGTCGGGCGCCAAAAAACTCGGGGTTGAGTTCAATACCCATACACTGGTCAATTCACTGACCCGGAAAGATAACGACGAATGGATCGTTCATACGGACAAAGGGGACATCACCTGCGAATACGTTGTCAATGCCGCAGGTCTCTGGTCACCTGAAGTGGCGAAGATGGCGGGCATCGAAATTCCGTCCATTCCCATCGAACACACCCATATCCTTTTTGAAAGCATCGGCGCTGTTTCCGAGCGGGAAACCTCTCTGCCGCTTGTCCGGGACGGAGATCGTTCCATATACATCCGGCAGGAGATGGACAGCCTGATCCTCGGTATGTATGAACGGAATGCGAAACAATGGTACAAGGACGGCGTTCCCTGGGACTACGCACAGACCGAGCTTGAGCCTGATATCGACAATATCGCCGAAAATATCGAACACGGCATTTACCGGTTCCCGATCATCGGGGAGACCGGTTTCAAGCATGTAACAGCCGGCCCGATCACGTACACCCCTGATGCCAACCCGCTTGTGGGACCGGCCTATCCCCTGAAAAACTATTTTCTGGCATGCGGCTACAGCTTCGGCATTACCCAGGCAGGCGGCATCGGCCATTACGTAGCCGGCTGGATAATGGAAGGAGAGCCGGAGCTCGATCTTTGGACCGTGGATTCCAGACGGTTCGGATCCTTTGCCAACTGGGCGTACAACCATGAAAAAATTCCTGAGACATACGCCAAACTGTACGACAAAATCTATCCAAACGAATGGCGGGAAGCTGCCCGTCCCAGCAGAACAAGCCCGATTTACGAACACCAGAAAAAAGCCAATGCAGCATTCGGGGACTATCTCGGATGGGAATGCCCCAACTGGTTCGCCCCCGCTGGAACAGAGCCCAAGGAGGTCCCCACCTGGAAGCATTCCAACGCGTTCGAACATGTGGACAGAGAGTGCAAGCATGTGATGAACCATGCAGGTCTGCTCGATCTGACCAGGTTCGCCAAAACGAAAATCACCGGCCCCGGGGCAGAAGAGTGGCTCAACTATCTCACCTGCCAGAAAATCCCTGCCAAGGACGGCAGAGTTGCGCTGACACCGGTTCTGGACGACCAGGGCCGTTTCAAGACCGACATGACCGTCACCCGGGTGCGTGAAAACGAATACTTCCTTGTCACAGCCAGTGTGGGCAAACGGCACGATCAACATCTTCTGCTCAACGAGCTTCCGTCCGACGGCTCCGTTGAGATGGAGGATTTGACTTACAAAATGGGATGTTTCGTCATTGTAGGCCCGGACAGCCGGAATGTTCTGGAAAAAGTATGCTACGGGGATGTCTCAAAAGAGGCCATGACGTTTGCCTCAAGCCGGGAAATCTATGTGGGCCGGGTGAAATGCATGATCAACCGGATCAACTACGTGGGAGAACTCGGATACGAAATATTCCATCCCATCGAGCAGCAGCTCCCTCTTTTTGAATCCCTGATGGAAGCGGGCAGGGAATTCAAGCTGGAGATGACCGGTATGTACGCAATGGAATCCATGCGTCTGGAAAAAGGATTCCTGGGCTGGAAAGCGGAACAGACCGTTCATCACAATCCCCTTGAAACCAATATCGACTGGACCGTGAAATGGAACAAGGATTTCAGGGGCAAGGCGGCACTCGAGAAGATCAGGGAAGAGGGCGTCAAACAGAAGCTCGTGGCTCTGGTCATTGATACCGACGGTGCAGAGGCCCTGGGGTACAACGCGATCTTCAATAACGGCGAATACGTTGGAATGACCTCTGCAGGCGGTTACGGCCACAGAATCGAAAAGAGCATCGCGCTCGGTTATGTCACCCCGGACCTTGCTGCACCCGGAACCGAGCTTGACGTCAACATCCTGGGAGAAAATAAAAAGGCAAAAGTGGAAACCATGCCGCTTTATGATCCCGACAACAGCAGGATGAAAGCATAACAAACCAGTACCGGACGGCCTTTTGGATCAAGGCCGTCCGGTTTGACCATTTTAAACCGTACAAAGAGGATGTGGATATGCAAGTTTATGTGTGCGCGAAACATGTACCGGATACGGCGGCAAATATCAAAATCAAGGGTGAAAACGATTATGATACCACCGGCCTGAAATTCGTCGTTAACCCGTACGATGAGTACGGGCTGGAAGAGGCGGTGCGCCTGGTAGAGAAAGCGGGCAAGGGAGAAGTCGTTATAGTGACGGTGGGGCCCGCCCAGGCGGCGAACACCATGCGGTCGGCACTTGCCATGGGAGCTGCCAGAGGCATTCTCGTCAAATCCGACGACAAATTCCTGGACAGCAGGACCGCGGCCAGGGCGTTAAAGGCTGCAATTGAAAAAGACGGCTCCCCTGATATGATTTTCACCGGGAAAACTTCAGTGGATACCGAAGGATCCCAGACCCCCTACCGGGTGGCAAGGGAATTCGATTTTCCGGTGGCCAATGAAATCTCTGCTTTAGAGATCCAGGATGGTAAGGCAACAGCGGAGCGGGAAATCGGAGGCGGAGCCAGAGAAGTCCTTGAAATGTCGACTCCCTGCGTTATCGGTGCCACAAAAGGGCTCAATGAGCCCAGATATCCAAAATTCCCCGATATCATGAAAGCCAAGAAAAAAGAAATAAAGGAATTTGAACTGGCGGATCTCGGGATTGATGCACCCGCTTCAGACGGCGCACCTGTGAAGCTTGAGCCGGTTCCGGAAAGGTCGGGCGCAAAAATCATGCAGGGCGGCAGTGTCAGGGAGAGTGTGGAAGAACTGGTCAAAACCCTGAAGGACAGCAAAGTCCTGTAGAAAATCTTATGATACGGAGGATGTACAATGCCTAAAACCGGTGTATTAATCGAGACGGAAAACGGGGGAGTGAAAGCCATTAATTATGGTCTGCTCACTGCCGCCATGGGAAATAAGGAAAATGAGGTAATCGCTTTCATAACGCAGAATGACGCAGCTGAAGCCAAAGATGATCTCGCCGCCTACGGGGTTTCCAAAGTGGTTCAGCTGAAGGTGGGTTCCGGAGACATCAATTCAAGTCCTGATCTTTGTGCAAGAGCCCTTGCCGCTGCAGTAGAAGAATTTGAACTGGACCATATTGCAGGCCTTGCCACCGCCCCCGGGCGAGACATATTCGGACGGCTCGGGGCAATTCTGGACGTGCCGCTCGTATCGGATATCCAGAGCATCGATTACGGGGCTGAAACAGCCGTGAAATCCCATTTTTCCGGGAAGACAATGGCCACGGTCAAGCTGGAGGGGTCCCCCGTGGTTTTCACAGTCCGCCCCAATGCGGTGGATCCGGTGGAGAACCCTGTGGATGCGGAAACCGCGGAATTCAATGCGGATGTTGCCGACGGTCCGAAAGTCACCGTCAAGGAAGTAAAGGCCAGTCAGCAGGACAAGATGGAGCTGACCGAAGCCCCTGTCATCATCACAGGCGGACGTCCCATCGGCGCTCCTGATAACTACAAGATGCTGGATGAATGCGCGGAAGTCCTGGGTGCGGCTGTCGGTGCATCCAGGGCATCAGTTGATGCCGGGTTCGCCCCCCATTCCATGCAGGTCGGCCAGACCGGAAAAACCGTCAGCCCGAACCTGTACATTGCGTGCGGGGTTTCAGGTGCGGTTCAGCATTTTGCCGGAATGAAAACCTCCAAAGTGATCGTTGCAATCAACAACGACAAAGACGCTCCGATTTTCGAAAAATGTGATTACGGCATTATCGGAGACATGTTCGAGGTGGTTCCAGTGCTGACTGAAGTTCTCAAGGCGTCAGAGGAAAAATAAACCGGACCGAAATTTTGGGAGAATGGAATGGGGAGCTATTATATCGTCAAGTCTATCATAATGCTGGCGGCTCTGGCAGGGGCTTTCGGACTTTTTTCCGTCAAGGTCCGGCATCTTTACCGGCTGATGGTTTCGGTGGAGGGAAAATCCGGATTCGCCCTCGACCGGGTTGGAGACAGGATCCGTGAAACCATTGCCGATGTCCTGGGACAGCGGAATGTCAGACGCAAGACATGGGCAGGATGGGCCCATACCCTGATTTTCTTCGGTTTTATCGCGGTCCAGCCCCACTCGCTGGAGCTGATGATCAATGGCGTCTGTCCGGCTTTCGAGCCCGGTCTTGTTATACCTGGCATCTATTCGGCCTACCTGTATATCGCAGATATTCTGGCGCCACTTGTACTGGTCGGGCTTGCGTTTGCCCTTTACAGAAGAACTGTGGTCAAGCCGCCATACCTGACCATGGGCAAGGAAGCCAATTACATTATTCTTTTCACCAGCGTGATCATCATCACCTTTATGCTGATCAACGGGCTTCAATCCCTGATGCCGGCAGGAGAGCACGGATTCAACTATGAAAACATATTTCCCGTCTCCAGTGTTTTCATCTCGCTTCTGGGCGTTTCCGGTGCAAGCCTGTCCGCCCTCACCGTATTCTACGAGATCTGCTACTATATCCACATCGGCACGATTCTCGGTTTTCTGATTTACATCCCCGGCTCCAAACATCTCCATCTTCTTGCAGCGGTACCCAACGTATTTGTCAAACCTCTCGAGAGAGAAAAGGCGATTGCGAAAAGTGATCTTGAAGATGAAGATGCGGAAACTTTCGGGCTTACGAAGGTCAGTGAAACCAACTGGATGAACGTGCTCAATTTCTATGCCTGCACGGAGTGCGGACGCTGCGAGGAACAGTGCCCGGCATCGGGTACGGACAAACCGCTGTCTCCGAAAAAACTGGTACATGACCTGAAAGAGGAGCTTTTCGAAAACAGTGGCGCCATACTGGCTAAAGATTATGAGGCAGTGAACCCGATCATCCGGGATGACAGCCGAATCAAGGAGGACGAAATCTGGTCCTGCACCACCTGCCGCGCATGCGAGGACATCTGTCCGGTGAACATTCAGCATCTGGACTTCATGTTTGAAATCCGCAAGCAGCGGGTACTGATGGAAGCACAATTTCCTCCCGAACTTGTGGAAACCTTCACAAGCCTCGAGAACCAGGCCAATCCATGGGGATTTCCAGCAGACTCGAGGGCGGACTGGTGTAAAGACATGGATGTACCCCTGATGGCGGACAACCCGGATGCGGATATCCTCTGGTTCGTCGGCTGTGCCGGATCTTTTGACGACAAGGGCAAGGAGGTTTCCAGGGCCATGGCAAGGGTTCTCCAGAAAGCCGGTGTCAATTTCGCCATCCTCGGCCCGGAAGAAGTCTGCAACGGGGACATGGCCAGAAGAGCCGGAAACGAATACCTCGCCCAGATGCTGATCATGCAGAATGCAGAGGTGCTAAACCGGTACAATCCAAAAAAGATTCTCACCGGCTGCCCTCACTGCTACAATACCATCAGGAACGAGTACCCGGATTTCGGTGCCTCGTACGAAGTGGTCAACAACACCGAACTGATCCGGCAGCTTATGAACGAGGGGAAACTGAACATCAAGAAAGAGCGGATGGAAAAGATGACGTTCCATGACTCCTGTTATCTCGGCAGATGGAACGGTATCGTCCAGGCTCCAAGAGATGTTCTTGACCGAATCGCCGGAAATAAGGACCTTATTGAACTCGAACGTTCCGGGTACAAGGGATTCTGCTGCGGTGCGGGCGGTTCCAGGATGTTCATGGAGGAAACCCTCGGCAAACGGATCAACAATGAAAGGGCCGAAGAAGTGGCCGGATCCGGCGCCGATGCGGTGGTTTCCGCATGCCCCTTCTGCCTGACCATGTTGACGGACGGGCTGATGGAAACCGGTTCGGACATGAAGATCAAGGATATTGCACAAATTGTTGATGAAGCGATTGGATAAAGACATAGAACTGTTTATAAGAAGGGCGAGAGGCACTTTTTATAATTTGATAGAGGAGATTCCATGCAATGAGAAAGAGGCACAAAAAGATTATCCGGCTGTTTGACAGCGCCGTGGATGCCGAGACGAGCTATCAGTTCCAGAAGGCGAAAAAGTATTACAGGGAGGTTGCGGCCGAGTACCCCAAAAGCCCGGAAGGAGCCATTGCAAGAGAGCGTATCGAGGACATGGACGCCTTGTCCAAGGAAAAACGCCTGTATAAAAAAATCGATAAAAACGCCAGGCGGATCATCACCGAGATCGGAATGGATATTTCTTCCAGTCCGGAATTGATGGAAATTCTGATGGAAGCCGACGCCATTGATTTTGACAACGAGAATGCCTTGTTTATCCCCTTGAAAGAGGAGTACGTGGAGGAATGCCTGGATATGGCACCCTCTGACTTGGAAGAGGATCCGGGTGAAAATGCCTTTGGTGTCGGTGCGACACCGCCGTTTCTGTTGAGGCCTGGACGGGACGACCTTCTGCCTGCAACAAAAGAGGAGTTCGAGGAGATCTGCAGGGTCGCAGGGGAATACAATGACAGTATCGGTATTTTCAGCACACCGGTTGCCACCGACAAAAGCATCTCCGATATCGAGTCCGCCCGTCTGATGGAAAAATACTTCTCCGACTTGAAAATGACCTACACGAAAAACATGTCTGACGAGGATATCAAGTTTTTCAAAAACAAGGAAGACTGGCTGGACGGCACAAGCCTGATCACATCGTTGAGTTTCATGCCTTCCATGGTGGAGTCCTTCATCAGGAGCGCGAAAAACTGTAAAAATCTGCTCCTTCTGGATCTCACCATTGCCGGCTCCAGCGGCCCGGCAAGCCCGGAAGCTCTTTTGACCCAGGTGCATGCCCAGGTCCTTTTCATGATCATTCTGGCCCAGACCATCAACCCCGGTGTAACCTGCGTTCACGGGGGAATTCCCGATGTGCTCGGCAGCGGAGGGGATCTGGACTACAGCGACCCGGGACAGCCCATTATCAACTCGGCCATGGCCCGTCTGAACATGTGGGTCACCGGTTTTCCCTCGGCCCAGTCAGGCGGAAGCACCAGCATCATCAACGATATCGATCTTGCTGTGGAGGAATCCGATTTGAGCCGCAACACCCTGCGTGAATACGGTGTCCATATTCTCCGGCATTCCCTGGGAGCGCTGGGCAGTCTGAATTATTTCAGCAAGGAAAAATTCATCCAGGACTGCGAAAGGGAGCGGGAAGCAAGGAGGGTCTGGCTGAAAACCCGCCATGATTTCGTGATTCCCCTTCATTTGCCCGAAGACCGGCAGGTAATCACCGGCATACGGGAAATCATCGCCAAAGGAGGCGCGAAAAACGCCGATCATACCCTCAACAACATCGACTCCTTTAACCAGTGGCATGCCAAACTCATCGAAGAATCCAGGAAGAAAATCTACTATCCGGAGCTGCAGGATACGATCAAAAGACATATAAAAGGTGTCGAGAGAACGGATGATAAAGAATATGAGACCCAGCTTGCCGACTCCAGGGAAAGAATTTTTAATGTGGACAGCAAAGAAACCGGTGTGGAATGATACCGAGGCGGGAGAATGCATTGACGCTTGAAGAAAACATCTTAAAGATACTGGATCAGAACCGGGTGGTGTATACCCTCCACGACCACGAACCCGTATATACAAATCCGGCAATGGCGGAAGCCTTGAACACTGATGAGGCGCAGACGGTCAAGTCTCTTGTGCTGATGACCAAGGAAAAAGAAATGGCGGTTCTTGTTTTACCGGGTGACAAACGGGTGGACTGGAAAAAAGCGGCAGCCGGTATGGGAACGAAAAAGGTCTCGTTTGCCAAGCCTGAGCAGGTTAAAGAGGCGGTGGGCTGTGAAGTGGGTTGTGTTCCTCCTTTCGGCCAGTTGACAGAACTGCCCGTTTACATGGATCCCGAACTTGCCCAAAAGGATACCGTCTATTTCAATCCGGGCGCTCATGACAAGTCTTTACAAATCAAAGCTTCGGATTTAAAACAGCTTTGTAACCCTAAATTTATATAACCGGCCAAGGAGATGAATATGCTGAACAAGAAAAACAAGTCGCTTTGGGGAGAGAGAAAACCCCTGAAATCCAGCTATGATGCCGTCATAGTCGGAGGAGGTCTCCACGGGCTCGCCACTGCCTATTTTCTTGCAAGAGATCATGGTATCAAGGACGTTGCCATTATAGAGAAGAACTACATCGGTTTCGGCGGCGCAGGGAGAAACACGGCAATCGTTCGGGCGAACCAGAGAACGCAGGAAAACGTCCCCCTTTATAACGAGGCGCTCAAATTGTGGCCCGTACTGACAAAAGAGCTGAATTTCAACCTGATGTTCAACAACTGCGGCAATCTCAACCTGATGCACAGCGAGGCCGCCATGAAGGCCGCCCGCATGAACGTCAGCACAGCCCAGTTCCTCGGCGTGGAAAGTCACCTTCTGGATGCAAAACAGCTCAAGGAGATGGAACCGGCCATCAATGTCAGCGAGGACATTACCTATCCCATTCACGGGGCCATGTATCATCCCCCGGGTGGCATCGTGAGACACGATGCCGTTGTATGGGGCCTTGCAAAGGGTGCGGCCGAATACGGAGCCGAAATTCATCAGGATACGGAAGTGACCGCCATCAACACGGAAAAAGGCAGGATCGCCTCCGTGGATACCACCAGGGGAAAAATCAATACCTCCAAGGTTCTTGTGGCGGCAGGGGGGTATTCTTCGGCCGTGATCAACCGGATGCTCGGGATCCGGCTGCCGATCAGCGCGTTGACCATTCAGGCGATGGTGACCCAGCCCATCAAACCGCTGTTCGATCATGTGATTTCATCGGGCGCCTATCACGTATACTGCAACCAGACCCTCAAAGGCGAGATAGCAACCGGAGCGCATATGGACGACTGGCCCAACTACACCACGCAAACCACGGCTCACTACATCAAGCACCAGGCCGAAGCACTGACCCAGTTTCTCCCCTGCCTGAAGGGACTTAAGTTCATGAGAATCTGGGGGGGACTTGCCGACATGACCCCGGACATGGCGCCGATCATGGACGGCAACGATCAGGTTGAAGGCTTTTTCATGGATTGCGGATGGGGATATTTCGGATTTAAATCCTGCAGCTCCACCGGAAAGTACATGGCCGAATTCATGGCCACGGATGAATATCCAGATATATTGAAACCATTTACCATGAGACGGTTCGAACAGCACAGGCTGATGGGCGAAACCGCTGCATTGGTCAATTACAGCGCGGATAACTGATGAACCGTGAACCGTCGGAAAACGTACCGGTTGAAACGGTTCGGCACGGACGCCCAAGCATAAAGGAGAAATAAAAGATATGGCACTGACAATAACCTGCCCGGTATGCGGGAAAAGAGACGGATATGAGTTCAGGTACGGCGGAGAAGACAAGGGGCCGAGACCTGATGAAGAAGGGCTTACCCCTGAGAACTGGTGTGATTATGTGCACATGAACGACTGTGTGGCGGGCATTCAGAAAGAGTGGTGGTATCACAGGGACGGATGCGGCGTATGGTTTTCCACACACCGGGATACAACGACCAACCTTGAAATTTCAGATTCGGAGGTAAAATGATGAACAGACTGAAAAATCTGCCCACTTTACGTGTGAATACTTCCGAAAAAGTATCCGTCACCTACAGAGGCAAACAGTATGAAGGATTCAAAGGGGATACAGTCGCTTCCCTGCTGTATGCCAACGGCATACGAATTTTCGGAAGAAGCTTGAAATATCATCGGCCCAGGGGCCTTTACAGCCTGGATGGAGAGTGCAGCAATACCTGCATGCAGATCGACGACATTCCCAATGAACGCGCGGAGAATATTCCGGCCCGGGACGGCATGAACATCCGGGAGCAGAACGTCAAGGGATCCGCGGAAAAAGACATGATGGGGTTCATTGACAAGCTGGACTGGGCCATGCCTGCCGGTTTCTATTACCATACCATGCACAGGCCCGCCAAAATGTGGCCCGTTGCAATGAAACAGATCCGCAAGGCGGCGGGTCTCGGCACACTGAACCAGAATTTCAACCGGCATGAACGGTTTGACGAAATCTTTCCCAAAACCGAAGTCTGCGTGATCGGCGGCGGCCCCGCCGGAATGGCTGCAGCGCTTGAGGCCGCTGATAAAGGGGTGAGAGTGATTCTGCTGGAGTCCAGACCCTGGCTGGGCGGATTCTACGAGTACAGAACCAGTGTGGACGAGTCCGGCAACTTTCTGTATTCCAAAGCCAGAACTCTTGCCGAAAAGGTTGAAGCCCATCCCGATATCCGGGTGTTCAAGCACACCTTCATGGTGGGCGCATACAACAACAACCTGATTACGGCATTTCAAAGAGGCGGCGAAACAGAGTCCTTCCATGAGCGGTATATCGAAATCCGGGCACAAAGCGTTGTCGTTGCCACCGGATGCATCGAACGGCCGCTGATCTTTGAAAACAATGAGCGCCCCGGGGTTATGCAGGCAGGGTGCGCCCACCGGCTTTGCCGTACGTACGGCATTCTTCCCGGTAAAGCCGCTGTTTTCAGCATCGGACACGATACCGGGCTTGAAGCGGCAGTGGATCTTTTTGACATGGGGTTGAAAATTGCCTGCATCGCCGACCTGAGAGAGGACGGCCAGGACCCGGAACTTCTTGAAAAAGTCAAAGGCAGGAAAATCCCCTATTATCCGGGAAGAGTGGCAACCGAAGCGCTGGGAAAGAAAAGGGTAACCGGTGTCAAGGTGGGGACCATCGACGGAACCGTGGAAGAAACCTACACTTGTGATCTCGTTGTTGCCTCTGCGGGATTTACCCCTGTCACCGGGCCGATCACCATCAACCAGGGAAAACTTAAGTTTGATGAGCATACGGGATTTTTTCTGCCGAGCGTACTGCCCGACAAAACCCATGTGGCCGGCCGGATCAACGGACTCGGTAATCCCGCCTCCATAGAGGCTTCAGGAAAACTTGCCGGACTCCGTGCGGCTGCAGAGTGCGGAAAGGATCTTACCGGAGAGATCGATGAGGCACAGGGAGAGTTGAACGATCTTCCCGGTCCCCAAAGGGGAAGCAAGTTCGTCACCGGGCCGGTCAGCGGAAGAAAGAGTTACATCTGCTTTGACGAAGACACCACCATCAAGAACATCAAGCAGGCCATCAGAAAAGGATTTGACGTACCCGAGCTGATCAAGCGGTACACATCCGCAGGTACCGGTCCGGGGCAGGGCGGAATTCCGGGCCATAATCTCCCGCTCTTCACCGCCAAATTCAAGGCTGAAGAGAACGAGAAAATCCGGCCCACCAATCAGCGGCCGCCGCTTGTGCCGTTGTTTCTGTCCACGTATGCCGGGACCAACCACGACATGGCCAAGAGGACCCCGATGCACGACCGCCAGAAAAAAGACGGCGGGATCTTCAGGCGTCTCGGTGTCTGGAGACGGGCCAGGTATTTTTCAAACGACTTCTCCTGCAGAAAGGAAATTGAAAACGTAAGAAACAATGTGGGCATTCTGGACGGCTCCACCCTGGGCAAATTCCGCATACACGGGCCCGATGCATTGAAAGCTCTCCAGAGAGTTTATATCAGCAACATGGAAAAAGTAAAACAAGGAAGGGTCAAATATACCGCCATGTGCAATGATGACGGGTGTGTCATCGACGACGGTGTTATCACCAAACTGGCTGAAAATGACTACTTTTTCACCACTTCCACCGGCAGGGCAGGTTCCACAGTGGAATGGATCCGGTACCATACCCGGTTTGACGGATGGGATTTCAACCTGGTGAACCTTACGGATGCCCTGGGAGTGATCAACCTGTCCGGTCCCAATTCCCGGAAGGTGATTGAAAAAGTTACGGACCAGGACATCTCGGACCAGGCACTTCCATTCTCCGGTGTAAAGGAGTATACCATCTCGGATGACATTCCCGTCACCGTCATGAGGCTCGGATTTGTGGGTGAACTTTCCTACGAGCTGCATGTTCCTTCCTCTTACATGGAATCGGCCTGGGATCTTCTGCTTGAAGCGGGAAAAGAATTCCACATCAAGAACTTCGGTGTGGAAGCCCAGAACGTTCTGAGGATGGAGAAAGGGCACGTTATCCTCGGACAGGAATCAGAGCAGCGGACCAATCTTACCGACATCAACATGGGGTTTCTCTGGTACAGGAAAAAGAAGGAAGCCAAAACGGTCGGAAATGTGGCTCTCGAGCAGACCGTCAACGATACCGGGCGCCTCAAACTGGTCGGCATCAAGATGAAAGACCCGTCCAGGGCGCCGGGAGACGGTTGTGTAATCGTGGACGATACCCGGGTGAGAGGATATGTCTGTACGATCCGGAAGAGTTTCAGCGTGGAAGGGGTAATCGGCATGGCGCTTGTGGAGCAGCCTCTGGCGAAAAACGGAACAACCGTGTTTGTTTATGAAGATGAGTGCAAGGGAAATCTTTCCGAAGCACAGGTCGTTCCAATGCCTTTTTACGATCCTGAAGGAAAACGAATGAAAGCATAAAGGAAGAGTACTATGGTTGATATTATTAGACGTTCACCGGTTACATTTGATAAAAGGCCCGCCAGAGTTGAAAACCGCCATAACTGGAATGTGGTGACCGAGTTCGCGGACGAAGGGGAAGAAGGGCCGTGGATCACCGATCTTTGCCACAAAACCCGGTGGGATGTCCAGGACGGAAACCTGATGTCCCTGAATTCATCCGATCTCCCGATTCCGGAAAACTACGGGGACTGTTCACTGTCCGGGGAAATGGCGGTCAACCGGATGAACCGGACCCAGGCGTCTGTATGGCATTTTTCCGATGATGCCGTTCAGATGCCGAATCAGTCGGCGTATACGGAGACAACAGATGCAACGGTTTTTCTGGCCCTGTATGGAAAGAACGTATTTTCCATCACGGAAAAACTGACGAATCTCGATTTGAACGGGCCGGACAAGAACCCGCCGACACTTGTCCAGGGTCCGTTTTCCCATGTCCCCTGCCAGATTCTCGTGGTAAACAAGGACGGTGAAATGCCGGGAATCCTTTTTACCTGCTCCAGGGGATATGCAAGGGACATGGTGCATGCCGTCATGGATGCCGGAAGAGAATTCTCTCTGAAACCAGCAGGAGAGGATCGATGTAAACAATGGATAAACCAAATTTTGTAAGGAGAAGGAAATGACAAAAAAGTATGATGCCATAATCATTGGCGCGGGCGCCATTGGAACTCCGATCTCGTATGAACTTTCCAAGATGGGGTACAAGACGCTGAATGTGGATAAGAGGCATGATGCAGGTGAAGGATCAACTGCTGGTTCATGTGCTATTGTTCGGGCGCACTATTCAACTGAAGACGGCGTTGCCACAGCGTACGAGGGAATGAAATACTGGCTTGACTGGGAAAAATACCTGGGAGGCGTGAAAGATGAAAAAGGACTTTCCAAGTACATGAACACCGGCTCGATCCTGATCAAAAGCCAGGGGCACGACTGGAGAAAGGTTCAGAGGCATTATGATGCGGTAGGCGTCGAGTATGAAGAATGGACCAACGAAGATGTCATCCGTCATGTGCCGGTGGTTAACATGTACGAGTACTGGCCGGTGAAACGGCCCGAAGACCCCACCTTTTTCGATCCCCCGACAAACGAACTCGAAGGCGCCATTTTCTGCCCCGAAGGCGGATACGTGAATGATCCGGCCCTTTCTTCCCATAATACCATGAGGGCGGCGGAAAACTACGGTGCTGAATTCATGTTCAATGTGAAGGTGGTGGACATCCGTTCCGAAAACAACAAGGTCCAGGGCATCACACTCGAAGACGGCAGCCGGCTTGATGCGGACATCGTGATCAACTGCGGCGGACCGCATTCTTTCAAGGTCAACCAGATGGCGGACGGCGTATTCGAGGGGTGCAACATCAAGACCAAGGCCTTGAGGCACGAGGTTATGCACTGTCCCTCTCCTCAAGGATACGACTACCTCAATGACGGGTATCACATGTCGGATGGAGACATCGGATGCTATTACAGGCCCGAGGTCGGCAACTATTTCCTGATCGGAAGCGAAGATCCGGACTGCGATCCCCAGGAATGGGTGGACCCGGATGAGTTCTACTCCGGCAAGGGAGAGCCCGGCCGGAACAACCAGCTGACCAAAGCCCAGTGGAAAGCCCAGTGCTACCGGCTCGGCAGAAGAATTGAATCGCTTCAGGTACCGGAACAGCCCAAGGGCGTTGTTGACCTGTACGATTGTTCTGACGACTGGATTCCCATCTATGACAAATCCGATCTGGACGGATTTTACATGGCCGTGGGCACCAGCGGCAACCAGTACAAGAATGCTCCGGTGGTCGGCAGAATGATGGCTGAACTGGTCGATGCGGTTGAAAAGGGTCTGGACCATGACAACCAGCCGTTCCAGTATGAACTGAAATACATTGCCGGCAGAAAAATCGACATGGGATTTTACTCCAGGAAAAGAGAGATCAACTACGATTCCAGTTTCTCCGTAAACGGATAACCGGAACGGATGATCGATATAAGCCTTTCCCGTCTTTTGCCGGGTAAAGGCTTATTATTTTACGTAACCGTTCACGGTTCACAGTTTTTTCCATTGATTTCAACTCTTGAATCAGACATTTCGCATGAAAATTGAGAGGTTTGGTGAATTAAAATTTTTATAACTTACTGATATTGCTGCAAATATTAAACTAGACATTTTTAGTTGCTTGTGCTATTGTAACCTCCTGAAAAGACACAAAAAAGGAGAGT
>JAIPEK010000018.1 GCA_021737205.1 Desulfarculaceae bacterium | reverse complement strand
TTCAAAATGATTTCTCTCGGGGCCGACTGTGTACTGATCGGCAGGCCCTTTTGCGTTGCCGCGGTGGGCGGGCTGAAACAGGGGGTGACTCAATACCTGGGAACGGTGAAGGGGCAGTTTACCCAGGCCATGGTGCTCACGGGAAGCCAGGATTTGGCCTCCGTTAATGAAACAGCATCAACATTACCCCTTCCGAGTCCTTGACTTGTAGGCGATTCCGAGATTGTCCATTCGTTGTCGCAATGTGTTGGGATGAATTTCCAAAAGCTCGGCCGCACCGTCCGGGCCGCTGATTTTCCCGCCTGTGCGGGTGAGAGCCTGTTGTATATGGGCGGCGCACACTGCATCCAGGGAGGGGAAAGGCTGGTTCCGATCAACTGCCTTTTCCGGAAGCGCGGTATCGGTTCCGGATGAAACACCTGTAACGGAGCTGATGTCGAGCTCTTCTCCGGTGGATTGGATCAACGCCCGTTCCACGAAATTCTCAAGCTCTCTTACATTTCCGGGCCAGTCATGAGCCATAAGCCGGTCCAGGTGTCCGGCGGGAAGCTTCGGACGGAACGGGAGTTTCAATTCGACAGCCTTGCGCTGCAGAAAATAGTGGAGCAGGGCCGGGATATCCTCTTTTCTCTGCCGGAGCGGCGGGACCATGACCGGAAAAACATTGAGCCGGTACCAAAGATCCTCCCGGAAATCACCGGATCGGACCATTCCGGCAAGGTCCCGGTTGGTGGCGGCAATAATGCGGATGTCCAGAGATACGGTCTCCTGGCCACCGACCCTTTCAATCTCCCTGTGCTGAAGGACATGCAAAAGTTTGGCCTGGAACTGCAGAGGGAGCTCTCCGATTTCATCCAGGAATACCGTTCCGCCCTGGCCGCGTTCGAACCGGCCCCTCTTTTGCCGTTCAGCTCCTGTAAACGCCCCTTTTTCATGGCCGAACAGTTCACTTTCCAAAAGAGAGCCCGGGATTGCCCCGCAGTTTACGATGATCATGGGACCCCGGGACCGGTTGGACAGCTTGTGAATGGTGTCGGCGATGATGCCTTTGCCGCAGCCTGTTTCCCCCAGGAGCAAAACCGGGTTGTCAAGCTGGGCCACTTGCCGGACCTGGTGCATGACCCCGCTGAGGCCGAAGTTCGCCCCCACGATTTCCTCCCCTTTCCGGGTCCTCAATTCCTGTTGAAAGTATCGGCTGTCATCCGCCAGCACCTCGTTGAGCCGGACCACCTCTCTGTGCTTCAACGCATTGGCAAGTGCAATGGCCAGAGGGTCCCTGAGCTGGACGAAAAGACGGCCGTGCCGATCCGTATACCGTCCGGTTCCACTGCTTTTGACGGCAACCTCTCCGATATAGTTTCCGTCCAGAGACAGCCGCATGACCATGATTGAAAAGTCGGAGCCGATATTCAGCTGTTGCAGTATCTTGACAATCTCCGGCTCGTTTTCCGGATGGTTCACCACATGGAGATCCGGCAGTTCCGGCTGCTGGTTTTCCGGGGCTTCCCAGTCGATGGCCGGCGTGGAGATAGCATTTGTGTTGGGCTTTTCCTCCGTGTCTCCTGCAACGGCAACGAATTGAAGCATCTGCACATCCTGCAGATATACCGAAAGGTTTATGCTGTCGGCCGGGATGAAATTTTTCAGGTAATCCAGGCAGCTCTCCAGGGCTTTGTCAATGTCCAGGCTGCTGCATATGCGCAAAACCGCTTCCCTGAAGAATGAGTCGGTGCTGCTTTCCATACGGGTTCCTCTTATTGGGTAATGTTGTTTTTTTGTTGCCTGTGCCTATTTTACCTTATTTGGTGAAAAATTGCAATTGTACTGTATAGTGTAAAACATTTTACGGCATAATGTAATTTTTGAAACCCTGAATTCGTAATCACTTGATATGAAAGAATATCCAAGTCTTGGCAAGGAAATTGCTAACTGTCCCGTGATGTACCAAGGAGTGATAAAATGTGGATAGAAACCATTACAATACGTACCGCCCGGTCGGAGCAATGTGATGTTCTTTTGGAAGAACTGTCCGGGTTGATTCGGCAAAGGGAGCCTTCCGGTCTTGAGCGGATAGCCTGTTTTCGGAACCTGGAAGTGGAAAATGAGATCAGTATCCATCTCTTCTGGAACAAGGAGGAATCCCGGGGCAGAACGGCGCACGGTCAATTCATAGCCGGACGGTTCGCCCGTTTCGGGTTGATTCATCATACACTTTGGGAGCCGTCACCTTGCGCCGGACGGGAGGAAAAATGAATCAGCCGGCAGTTTGTTTGCCCATACCGGTTTTAATATCAGCCGGTTTCAAATTTTTATACATGGAGCAGGGAGGAGTTATACAATGAGAATTTTTGCATCGATTATGGTCTTTTGCCTGATCTTGTGCCCGGCAGCCGATGCTCCGGCAGAAGGAAAAAATGCCGGTCAGGCGCCCCCGCCCCTGGTGGGGACGTCACAAGTGGAGATGAAGAATGCAGACCGGCCTGAGAAATTTGTAGGCCATGTGGAAGAGGTGTCATCCGTTGATCTCCAGGCAAGAGTGGAAGGATATATAGAAAAAGTGAACTTTGAAGAAGGCGCATTCGTCCGGGAAGGACAGCTTTTGTACCGGATCGAGCAACAGGCGTACAAAGCCGGGGTAGCTTCTGCAAAGGCAGAAAAAGCCCAGGCCGAAGCCGACCTTTATAAGGCGGAAACCCGTCTGAAACGCCTTCAATCGGCCAGATCGGAAAGTATCCCGCAGACCGACCTGGATGATGCAAAAGCGGCCCGGGATCTCGCCGTGGCCCGGTTGCAGGAGGCCGGTGCCAACCTGGAACTTGCTGAAATCGATCTCTCTTACACTACGGTGGAGGCCCCGATAAAGGGGAGGATCGGGAAAAGTTTCTATAAAAAGGGCGACCTGGTCAGGCCGTCGTCCGATCCCCTGGCCGGGATCGTACGTATGGATCCCATCCGGGTGGTCTTTTCCGTGTCGGAAAACCGGGCCGATATGATCCAAAAGGCTTTAGCGGATGCAGACAGCCCTTCGGATAAACGGGTTTTGACCATACGGCTCCGGCTGGCGGACGATGCCCTGTATCCGGAAAAGGGCACAATCGCATTCGTGGACAACCGCATGGATTCGGATACGGGTACCATTGCGGTGAGGGCCGAATTTGACAATCCAAACGAGCGGCTGGTTCCGGGGCAATACGTGAAAGTTTTGTTTTCATCGGCAAAACCGGATATGCAGCCCGCCGTGCCGCAGGTGGCCGTACAGCGGGACCGGGACGGTGCGTTTGTATTTGTTCTTGATACGGAAAACCGGGTGCAAAAAAGAAAAATCGTTACCGGCAAAACCGCGGGGGAGTATTTTATCGTCAGTTCCGGGATTGAAAAGGGAGAGACGGTGATTGTCCGGGGTCTTCAGAAAGTCTCGCCGAAAATGACCGTCAAGGTAGAGAACAAAGACAAAAAGGACCGCTAAGCCATGTTTTCAAAATTGTTTATTCAAAGGCCGAGGTTTGCAGTGGTCGTGTCCATCCTTATCACCCTGGCCGGGCTCATCGCACTGTTCTCCCTGCCGGTGGCCGAGTATCCGTCGATCACCCCGCCGGTGATCCGGATCAGCGCGGTTTACCCCGGGGCCTCGGCACAGGTCGTCAGGGACTCGGTGGCCGCTCCCATTGAACAGGAAATGAACGGTGTCGAGAATATGCTGTACATGAATTCCGACTGCACCAATGACGGTTCGTATTCCCTGGAAATCACGTTTTCCGTGGACTCTGATCCGGATATAGACCAGGTCAACGTACAGAACCGGCTTCAGTTGGCCGAATCCCGTCTGCCCCAGGCGGTGATGGACCAGGGAATCGATGTACGGAGACGGTCTTCGGACATGCTGGGAGTGGTGACTTTTACCTCCCCGGACGGAAGCCGCGATCGGCTGTTTTTGAGCAATTATGTCAGCCGGACGGTTAAGGACGCTCTGCAGCGGATCGACGGGGTCAGTGACGCGCATATTTTCGGTGAAACCGAATACAGCATGCGCATCTGGATGAATCCCGACCGCCTCACCGCCCTGGGCATGAGTCCGGATGAAGTGATCCGGGCCATCCGGCAGCAGAATGTCCAGGCTGCCCTGGGGTCCGTCGGAACCGCTCCGGGCGTACCGGGCCGGAAAATGCAGTATACCTTGAATGCCAATGGCCGCCTCAAAGACCCGGAGGCGTTCGGAAATATCATTGTCCGGAGCAACGAAAAAGGAGGCCTGGTCCGTGTCAAGGATGTGGCAACCGTGGAGCTGGGCAGCAAGAACTACAGTGCTGAAGGCAAATTCAACAACCAGCCGGCCATCAATATGGCCATCTACCGGTCTTCGGACGCCAACGCACTGGAAGCCATGAAATCCATCAAGGCGGAACTCGAGCTCCGGTCCGATCAGATGCCGGAAGGTGTCACCTATACAATTCCTTACGACACCACTGCGTACGTTACGGAAGCGGTGCAGGAAATCGGATTTACACTGGGCCTGACTTTCGTATTGGTGGTCATCGTCATTTTCATTTTTCTGCAGAACATCCGGGCCACACTTATCCCGGCGGCTGCAGTGCCGGTTTCCATCGTCGGGACGTTCGCCGTACTGCTGGCGTTCGGGTTCAACCTCAATACCATATCCCTTTTTGCCCTGATCCTCGCCATCGGCCTTGTGGTGGATGATGCCATCGTTGTTGTGGAGAACGTCCACCGGATCATGGAAGAAGAACACCTGGACGGGAAAGCGGCTGCAGTCAAAGCCATGGAGCAGGTGACAGGCCCCATTGTCGCCACCACCATGGTGCTTCTGGCCATATTTGTTCCCGTGGCGTTCATGCCCGGCATCACCGGCCTGTTGTATAAACAGTTCGGCATTACCCTGTGCGTGTCCGTGATTATTTCCACCGTGTGTGCGCTGACCTTGAGCCCCGCTCTTTGCGGTGTGCTTTTGAAAGAGCCCAAGCCCCATACCCGCGGGCCTTTCGGATGGTTTAACGCAGTCCTGAGAGGCACCTCCAAGGGATATGCCGCCATTGTGGGGCGGCTGATCAGGCACATTTCGGTGGCGATCCTGCTGTTCGTCGCAGTTGTCGCAGGGGCCTGGTTCTTTTCCGGACATATTCCCGGCAGTTTTCTGCCCCAGGAGGACAAGGGTGGATTCCTGATCGATGTAAAGCTGCCGGAAGGCGCTACAATCCAGCGTACCGATGAAGTGACCGCCAAGGCCACACAAACGCTTTTGGAAATGGAAGGTGTGGAGTACGTACTGGCGGTTAACGGTTTCAGCCTGTTGAGTGGAAGAGCGGAAAACGCCGGGTTCGTCATAGCCGATCTCGATCCATGGGAAGAACGTCGATCAGCGGATCTGCATATCGATTCCATTGTTCAGAAAGCTTCCGCCCGGCTAAACAGTATCAGCACCGCTACTATCCGGGCGTTTGTGCCGCCGCCGATCCAGGGGCTGGGCGTTACTGGCGGTTTTGATTTCCGGCTTCAGGCCGAAAAAGGCCAGTCTCCGAAGGAACTGGCATCCGTTGCCGCTGCGCTTGCAGGGGCGGCCAACGGAGAACCGGAACTGAGCCGAGTGTATACCACCTTTTCCGCTGAGACCCCTCAAATATTCGCCCGGCTGAACCGAGCCCGAATGGAGGAGATGGGAGTTCCTGTCAGCAGTTTGTTTGAAACCATTAGCAGTCATCTGGGATCGAGGTATGTGAACGATTTTAACCTCTATGGCCGGACATACCAGGTAAAGGCCCGGTCCAAGGCGGAGTACCGGAAAGACAGTGAGGATATTAAAGATTTGTATGTAACCTCGAACAAAGGCAAGGAAGTGCCGGTGGAAAACCTGCTCAGCCTTTCCCCGCAAATCGGTGCCCGGGTGATCAACCGGTACAACCAGTTTTCCAGCGCAGCCATCAAGGGACAACCCGCACCCGGTTACTCGTCCGGGCAGGCCATGGCGGCAATGGAGCGTCTGGCCGGGGCAACCCTTCCGGAGGGATATACGTTTGAATGGTCTTCCATGTCGTACCAGGAACAAAAGGCCAGCGGTACCGTGGGCTACCTGTTCGCACTTGCCATTATATTCGCCTATCTTTTCCTTGTGGCGTTGTATGAGTCATGGAACCTTCCCATGTCCATTGTTCTGTCGGTTATCGTGGCGACACTCGGCGGCTTTATCGGGTTGTGGATCACTTCCTGCTCTCTGTCCGTTTACGCCCAGATCGGTATGGTGCTGCTGGTGGGACTTGCCGCCAAAAACGCTATCCTGATCGTGGAGTTCGCCAGGGACCGGAAGACCGAAGGGGTTTCCACCTATCAGGCCGCTATAGACGGGGCTGTCATTCGGTTTCGGCCGGTGCTCATGACGGCTTTCACTTTTATCCTGGGAGTGGCTCCGCTGGTCTGGGCCGTTGGTGCGGGGGCCGCCGGCCGAAGGCATATGGGTACCGTGGTTTTTTCCGGAATGGTAGCCGCCACCACGCTCGGTTTGTTGATCATTCCTTCCCTGTACTATATATTCCAGCGTCTGAGAGAAAAGGGCGCCCAATGGAGAGAAAAACGTAGATAACGAAGAAAAAGAAAAGGAAATGCCGATATGATACGGATAATGCGAGGCCTGTATGAACAGTACAAATAAAAGAAAAGGGACAAAGAGGGGGGTGGTATCTTTGTTTCGGATACTGGTTCCGGCGCTCTTTATCTCAACCTGGATCACCGGCTGCACCATGGTGGGGCCGGATTATAAACAGGTTCAGCCGCAGGGTTCGGAAAACTGGCAGGCGCAAATGGAAAAGGGGCTGGACTCAGTCCGGCCGGAAAACAGTACACTGGCCCGATGGTGGGAAGTATTTGACGATCCTGTATTAACCCGGCTTGAGAAAAGAGCGGTCCAGGGAAACCTGGAACTTAAAACCGCTTTATCCCGCCTTCGGCAGGCAAGGCTCAGCAGAGGCATCACCGAATCCGGGCTCTCTCCGGGACTGGATGCGGAAGGCCGGGCACAGCGGCAGAGAACCAGTGAACACGTTCCGTCCACTTCAGGCGGCGAGCAGCAGGATTATTATCTTTCCCAATTCGATGCATCCTGGGAACTCGATCTGTTTGGAGGAATCCGGCGATCCGTCCAGGCGGCGCAGGCGGAGATCGAAGCGAGTCGGGCAAACCTGGATGATGTGCTGACCAGCCTTATGGCCGAAGTGGCCCTGAATTATACACAAGTGCGGACCTATCAGCAGAGATTGCGGATTACCCGGGCCAACATCAAAACCCAGAAAAAGACCTGGGAGCTGAACCGGTCCAGATACAAATCCGGCTTGATTGGCGAACTGGCTGTGCAGCAGTCTCTCCGGAACCTGGAGCGGACCCGTTCCACGGTGTCAAGCCTGCAGAGCGGTTTGAAAACCGTGAAAAACCGCCTGGCAGTTCTTCTGGGACTTGAACCCGGAGCTCTTGAACAAGAGCTCGAATCCATTGAACCTATCCCCGGAGTCCCGGACCGGGTGGCGGTGGGCATACCGGCCGAGGCCATGCGGCGCCGCCCGGATATTCGCAGGGCCGAAAGGGAACTGGCAGCGCAGACCGCCGGAATCGGGGCGGCCACAGCAGAACTGTACCCCAGGTTTCATCTTTTGGGCACCATCGGCCTGGAGGCGCTTGATGCAGGAGGGGATTTCCTGTCCGCCCCAAGCCGTTTCTGGCAGATCGGGCCGGGGATGTCCTGGAATATTTTCCAGGGCCGGAGCATCCGATTGAATATCGAGCTTGAAACGGAAAAGCAGAAAGCGGCCATGATCGCTTACCAATCCGCCGTACTCGATGCCCGGCAGGAAATCGAGGATGCCCTGACTGCTTACGCCAAAGAGCGGATACGCCGGGATTCCCTTGAAAAAGCGGTGGCTGCGGCCAAACGGACCGAATTTCTTGCCAGGGACCGGTACAAGGCCGGTCTGGTGAATTTTTACAATGTGCTGGACGCCCAGAGAGCCCTGCTTGAACTGGAGGATGAGCTCATCCGGTCCACAGGGCAGGTATCGTCCAATCTTGCTTCTCTTTACAAGGCCCTGGGCGGCGGCTGGCGGTATTCAGACGAACTCGTTCAAAAGAGGGAGGCTGAATGATCAGGTGGATTCCGCTTTTGGCGCTTTTGACCGCCTTTCCTCCTTTGTCAACGGATATGTATCTGCCGGCGCTTCCCTCGCTTGCGCAACAATGGCAAAGGCCTCTGTGGGTGATCAATTTAACGCTGTCCTGCTTTTTCATAACGTACAGCTTTTTTCTGCTGTTATACGGGCCGATATCGGACCGATTCGGGCGACGGCCCCTTTTAAAGATCGGTATTACGATATATATACTGGCCAGCCTGATGTGCGCACTGGCGCCGAACGCCGAAAGCCTGATCGCATTCAGGATACTTCAGGCCGCGGGCGGGGCCTGTGCTTCCGCTCTGGCGCTGGCCATCTGCAGCGATGTCTTTTCCATCCGGGACAGGGAAAAGGTTCTGGCCTATATCGGGGTTGTCACAGCTTTGTGCCCCATGATCTCACCGGTAATCGGCGGGTGGGTGCTTGCCTTCCTGTCCTGGCCCTGGGTCTTTGTGATACTTGCCGTACTCGGTACTGTGGCGTGGATCGGGGTTCATCGGATGAAAGAAACTCTTCCCTCTAATTCACGGATCAAAAAAGTCTCCATAGGGAAAAATTACATCGAACTCACCAGCAACCGGCCTTATTTTTTCCTGGCTCTGCTGGTATCATTCAGTTTTATGCCCCTTTTCGCTTTTATAGCCGCGTCTTCGGATATTTATATAAACGGATTCGGAGTAAGTGAGCAGACGTACGGCTATTTTTTCGGTTTCAACGCACTGGCGCTGATGCTCGGAGCTCTTTTCTGCACCCGCTTGAACCAGGTGATTTCATCCAAAAACCTCCTTTTTATGAGCTTTGCCGGAATAACGGCCGGCGGGATCCTGCTTCTTGCAGGTTCCTTGAATACCGCGTGGGACTTCGCACTTCCCATGCTGGTCATAACATTCTGTATCGGGATCAGCCGGCCGCCGAGTTTCAGCCTGGTGCTCGGGCAGGTTGACAAGGGAGCCGGTGCCGCATCCTCCCTGCTGACGTTTTTTTTCATGTCTTCAGGGGCCGCTGCCATGTGGTTCGTTTCGCTCGGCTGGCCGGACAGAATCCAGGTGCTCGGGGCAATGGGATTAATCTGCGGAGGCACGTCCCTCTTCTGCTGGTTTCTGTTTCAGGGGAGGGTACGCATTAATTAATATAAACCTGCGTCAGTTCAAAATTTTTATGAAAATAACTTGAGGGTCTTGGGGTTGGATCTGTCCATGCCGGTGATGGCCGCGCCCAGGATCATACCCCCAGGCCATGGTGCTCACGGGAAGCCAGGATTTGGCCTTCGTTAATGAAACAGCCTGTTCACGGCACGGTTCTCTGTAAGAATTTCAAAAGTTAAGAAAAAAGAGCGCCGGAGGTTCCCGGCGCTCTTGCATCGTTATTTTGCGGAGGTTTGTCCGCTGTTACCGGGGTTCGGTTGCATAGGCCCGGGGGTCTGCCTTGAATTTTTTAAAGAAAATCAACGCTTCCAGGATCATCCATATTTCCAGAATCAATATACAAAGACCGATGCCGAACAGGAGCATGTTGCCGGAACTGTAAAATTTGTTCAGGTTCATCAGCATTGCCCACCCGGTCATGAAAATCATGAACAACATGGGCAGTAGTGTGTAAATCGTGGGAATTCCCTTTTTCACCAGATAAACCGTGATCACCAGGAGGGCGAGCCCGGCCAGAAGCTGGTTGGCTGTTCCGAAAAGCGGCCACAGGGTAAGCGCCCCTTTGCCGGATCCGTTGTAGAATGCCAGGATAAAAGCGGTCAGCACGGCGATCAGGGTGGCCGGGGTTTTCCCGGCAAGGGCGGGAACCCTTGTTGCATAAGCCAGTTCACCCACGATGTACCGCTGCAGCCGGGTGGCCGTATCCAGGGTGGTGGCGGCGAAAGAGACAAGGAATACACCCATGATGGTAATGGTGATGTTCATGGGAATCCCGTAGCTGCCGATCATGTTGGCCGCTCCTTTAACGAACGCGTTGAGTTTGGCCCCGAGCCCGCTGGCCGCGCTCCATGAGGCATAGTGATGGCTGTACGCCTCTATCCCGGTCAGGAGTCCGGCGTCCGTGTCCAGTCCCATGCCGAGGCCCGCGGCGCATGCCACAATGACCAGGGCGGACAGGGTTCCTTCCATGAGCATGGATCCGTATCCGATGAATTTGGCGTCGTCTTCGCCATAACACTGTTTGGATGAAGTGCCGGAGCTGACAAGGGAATGAAATCCGGAAATGGCCCCGCATGCAATGACAACAAAAATAAACGGCCAGATCGGGGGGGCGCCTTCAGGAGAGGCGTTATACATGGGCGCGGTAATATCCGGACGGGCCACAAGAACACCGAGAAACAGCAGACCGAGCGCCACGAAGAGCTGGTGGGAGTTGATATAGTCCCTCGGCTGGAGCAGCACCTGCACCGGAAGCCTGGAAGCGATGAACGCATACACGAACAGGATCACGATCCAGGTAATCAGCGCGGCTTTGCCGGACATGCCGAATGCGGTCAGATCAACCGGCAGATAGGCCCCGATGACCACTGTGACGTAGAGGAGAACCACCGCGAGAAGCCCCATTGTTGTGTGGCTTGCCCCTTTCTTGTAGATCATGTGGCCCACCCATACGGCAAGAGGTACCTCGATCCATACGGGGATCACGGCTTGTGGATACATGGTGAACAGGATGGCTATCACAAGTGCGAATACGGCAATGACCAGCAGAAGGAGAAAAAATATGATCAACAGAAACAGGAACCTGACCCTCGGGGTGATGATATCCCCGGATACATCCCCGATGGATCGGCCGTCGTGCCGCAGGGATACCACAAGTGCGCCGAAGTCGTGTACGGCCCCGATGAAAATGGACCCGAAAAATACCCAGATGGCCGCCGGCACCCAGCCCCAGATCAGGCCGACAGCGGGTCCCACAATAGGGCCGAGGCCGGCTATGGACGTGTAATGATGCCCGAACAGCACGTGCTTGTTGGTGGGGACGAAATCCAGATCGTCCTGGAGTTCGTGGGAAGGACAGACAAAATCCGAGGCAAGTTTGAATATCTTTTTCCCCAGATATTTTCCGTAGGTGTGGTAGGCGATGAGAAAGCCCACGAACATGATGATAACAAGCAGCAAAGAATTCATTTGAACCTCCTGAAATAATTATATATGGTTTGCCTTGCAACAGGAGAGTTAAAAAGGCACCAGGACGCCATCAGGATAAAGAAAGGAGAATTTCCAGAATCCCTGTTTCTTTATCTTGATATCACCCGGTACCTTCAGTCTCCTGTCGATAAAAATCTCAAATCCGTTCTGCTCAAAATAACGGTATTTCGTTTGATCCTCGGGTTTTCCGCATTTGATCTCCACTTCTTTGACCATGTCAATGTCCCCTGCAGACCCTTCGAGTTCCACAAACTGAATCAAAATGGAGTCGGCCTGTTTTTGTTTCAGAAATTTGACCGCGCCTGGTGAAAAGCTTATGTTCATTTTTAAGTTCCCGTATCAGGTTCGACTTCCGATTGGGACTGTAGCAATTTAAAAAAAAGGGTGCAATGAAAACAATGCATTGCATGAAAAAAATTGCGTTTCGGTCTTGTTGAGAAGTACGCGTTTGTGTGGTATGAAACATCTTTGACCGGGTAAGGTTCGCTGTGAAAAATTTTTTGAGGATAAAAAAAGAAACATGTTCCGGGAAAACGGGCTCCACATGAAGATTCCCTCCACCCATTTGATCCACGGGGTCAAGACGGCGGCGGCTTCCGTGCTGGCCTATGCGATAACCGGTTTTTTCGGTTTCGAGTTCGGGTATTGGGCCGTGATCTCGGCGGTGATCGTGATGCAGGTGTACGTGGCCGACTCGGTGAAGATGTGCTTTTACCGGTTTTCCGGGACCTTGATCGGCGCCTTTCTCGGTGTGGCGGTCCTGTTTCTGTTTCCGGAAAATTCACTGTGGGTAGGGGTCCAGCTCTTTTTGACCATCGCGCTGTGCAGTTTTCTGACCCACTACAACACCCGGTACCGGATGGCCGCCATCACGGTGGTCATCGTGATCATGACGGCACGGGATGCACCCCAGCTTCTTCTTGTGGGGGTGTCCCGGGTGCTGGAGATCGGCATCGGGATCCTGTGCGCCTTTGTTGTGTCCGTGGCGGTACTGCCCAGGCGCAAGGTGGATGTGCTCAAACAGAATCTTTCCGATCAGGCCCGATCGTGTGCGGAAAAATACCGGAAGATCGTCCGGGCGTTTCTGGAAGGCCAGAAGACCATGGATGCGGATTTTCTGGAAACCCTGCCCGACCGCATATGGCAAAACCACGAGATTCTTGAAAACATCCGGCGGCATGAAGCCCTGATTTATCACAGGCAATTCGGCGAGGACCTCGCCGTCCGTGTGGCGATCATGAACCGGACCCTCTGGCACCTTCGGTCCATGGTGCGAACGCTTTCCGAAACCGAGCAGAAAGGGTTTGATATTATCATGAAACCCGAACTTGAAGCGCTTGCAGGAAAATGCGGGGAGCTTCTGGTTAAACTGGCCGAAAACCGGGTTTCCGCCCCGGATCGGACCGGACTGGAACAGGCGCTTCAAAAATCGGACGCCCGCCTTCTGGAACTGAGGGAGCAGGGCGTCACCCACCGGTTCGATTTGAAAAAGCTTTTGCAGGTATTTGCATTTTACAACAGCATGCATCATTTTGCAGAAGACCTTCTGGATGCGGCCGGCCGGATCGGAACCAATGCCTGAGACCGGGGTTTGAAACCGTTCCGTATTTTGCTTTTTTGTTGACAATACGGCTTCGGATGCATTACTGAAAGTGTAGGAAACCATTGGATCGGACCGCACCCGTACGAGCTGAAACTCAGGACCTATTTCTAATCAAAAGGAGGACCGAATGGCCCGGCATGAATCATCAGAAAAAACGGATGGAATGTACCCGGAAATCGAGAGCAGGATCCTCCGGCTCAAACTTGTGGATGAATCCCAGGTGGTGGGCCGGGTGAACATCAACAGGGGCGGCGGATACGACCGGGTGAGCGATCTTCTGGTGACAAGCGAAGAGCCTTTTCTGGTGATGTTTTCCGTGACGGTCTATTTCAAGGATATTGAAAAACCCATCAAGTACAAAACCTTTTTTGTGAACAAATCCCGCATTCTCTGGGCGAGTCCCGAGGAGGACCAGGTGTAAAGTGCATCCATGGACCTGACAACGTATCCGATTCTGTTTGGCGCAGGCCTCTGTGCGGGGTTCGTGGATTCAGTGGCCGGGGGAGGCGGACTGATTGCTCTGCCTGCACTCCTCACGGCAGGACTGCCCCCGCAGGTGGCGCTCGGCACAAACAAGCTGCAGGGCAGTTTCGGTACGTTTTCCTCGGCATGCAACTATATCAAAAGAGGGACCGTTGATTTGAAAAAGTCGACTGCAGGCGTTCTGTTCACCATCGCCGGAGCGGCCTCGGGCGCCTGGGCCATACAGCAGCTGGACCCCGGGTTTATCCGGCATCTTGTGCCGATTCTGCTGCTTGCGGTGTTTGTGTACATGCTGTTTTCCCCGGAGATCGGGTATGAAGACGGGCGGGAGCGGATGCCCGGTTTTCTGTTTTTCCTGGTGTTCGGCCTGGGGCTCGGGTTTTATGACGGTTTTTTCGGCCCCGGAACCGGTTCCTTCTGGATGGCCGCGTTTGTCATGGTGATGGGATTCAATATGACCAAAGCGGCCGGGTATACCCGGGTCATGAATTTTACCAGCAACATACTGGCGCTTCTCCTGTTTGTCATCGGGGGGAATGTGCTGTATTCGGCCGGGTTGTGCATGGGCGCCGGACAGGTCATCGGCGCGCGGATCGGGTCCGGCATGGCCATCAAAAGAGGAGCCGGGTTTGTTCGGCCGGTTTTTCTGACGGTGGTGTTTCTCACCATCCTGCGGCTTGTATATGTAAACTATGCATGAGATGGTATGCCGCTGCCCCGGCAAATAAAAGTACGCCGGGACAGCGGATTCATGCCGATCAGACCACGGTGCATTCGGCAGCCGCTTTTTCCACCACTTCCAGCGAAGATGACAGTATCGGATCCTTGAATTTCAGCGACAGCGCCTGTTTGAGCATCTCCATGCTGATCACGGTGTTCCGGGCGGCCAGAACCGCCAGCATGGCAAGGGCCCGGTCACTGGATTTGATCTTTGCCGCCTTGAAGTCCACTTCCATCACTTTGGCCTTGCCCGCGGGCATCTCCAGGCCCTTTGTTTTGACAACAGTGGTTGTCTCCGGAAGGTTCTCCAGCATTTTCGTGCGCTGGGCCGTGCCGTCTTCGGACAGGGCCAGCACCAGGGTCGGGGTTTCCGTGCCGGTAAACCCGATTTCCCGCTCGGACAGGATCAGTTCGGTGATGGAATGTCCGCGCAGAACCGTGATCGGGTAGTCGTTTTTCTGGGTGGCCCGCATACCGGCCGCCATGCCGGCAAGCCCGATCAGTTCACCAGCGGTCACGATCCGCTGGCCCGCGCCCCCGAGAACGGAGATTTTGTGAAGGCCCTTTTCACAAGGAGAACATGAAGGCTTGATCGTGGCCGGGCCGGCGGTCTTCTTCATCTGTTCGGCCTCTTCCATGTACCGGGTATGGTAGTCTTGCCTGGCGTTCATGGTTTCAAAATGACTTGTATCCGGCAGCGCATCCAGACTCTCCCGGATCTGGCCCGGGTTGATGGTGTTTCTTTTGGTATACCGGCCCGGGCAGATACCATGGATATCCAGGAGCGAAAAGCCCTTGAACCGGACCGCTGCCTCCATTGTGTCTTCGAGCTGCTTGTCATAGGTGGAAACCCGTTTGACATGGGCCGCTCCTGCATGGCCCGCGGTCATGCAGATGTCCATGGGCTTTTCAATGCGGTTGAGGAACCCGGACCCCACCACGGCCTCTTCCGGGGTGGTGGAAGAGAACTGGCCCCCGGTCATGCCGTAGTTGAAGTTGTTCAAAACCAGGAGCGTGATGTCGATGTTCCTTCTGCATGTGCTTAGCACGTGCGCTCCGCCGATGCCGAGCCCCCCGTCTCCCATGGTCACGATCACGGTGAGATCGGGCCGGGCCGTTTTGAGCCCGGTGGCGTAGGTGAGGGCCCTGCCGTGCAGTCCGTGCATGGCGTGGGTGTTGAAGAACGTGTCGAACAGGCCGGAGCATCCGATATCGGATACGACCACAACCCGGTTTCCGGGAATCTCCATTCGGCAAAGGGTTGCATCCAGGGCGTGAACCACTTTTTCATGGCTGCACCCGGGGCAGAATACCGGGGGCCGTTCCGTATTCAGCAGACTATCCATTTTCTATCACCTCCTTGATCCGGGATGGTTTGACCAGCTCCCCGTTCATTTGTCCGAAACTTTCCACGTGTTTGTCACCAAGAACCCGTTCGATTTCTCTTGCATACTGGCCGAGGTTCATTTCCGGCACCACGATCCGCCTGAACGGTGCTGCCTTTTCCCGGATCAGGGATTCAGGCACCGGCCACAGGGTTTTCAGCACCAGCACGGAGACCGGGATACCCTGCTTTTCAAGCTCCAGGGCCGCTTCCTTTGCCGCACGTGCCGTGACCCCGTAGCTGATGATCAGGGTGTCGCTTCCCTCCCGGATCTCTTCGTCATAAAAGGTGAAGTGGTCGATGTCGGAGAGAACCTTTTTTGCCAGCCGCTTTTGGGTTTTCTCTATGAGTTCGGGGTCTTTTGTGATGTATCCTTCGATACCGTGGGTGGAGGAGGTCTGCCTGACAAGGCTTTCACTCCCGATGGGCAGAAAATCCGGTACTGTTTTTTCAAGGTCGGCGTCAAACGGTTTGTACGGTTTTCCGTCCGTCGCCCGTGTGCGGTTTATGATCGGGGGAATTTCGAGCCGGGACAGGTCCACGGTTTCCCTGGTCAGGGAGACTTCCTTGTTGGCCGCGATAAATACCGGGCACCGGTACTGTTCAGCCAGGTTGAAGGCGTGCACGGTGAGTTCGTAACAGTCTTTCACGTCCACGGGAGACAGCGCGATCACGGGAAGCCCGCCGCTGCTGTTCCAGTTGAGGAACTGCACATCTCCGTCCGCTCCTTTGGTGGCGGACCCGGTGGAGGGGCCCAGCCGCTGGACATCCACGATGACAAGCGGGATTTCGCTGCCTACGGCAAAGGAAATCTGTTCACTGTACAGGCTGATCCCGGGACCGGACGTGGCGGTCATGGCCTTGTGGCCGGCCATGGACGCCCCCAGGCAGAACCCGATGGAGGCGATTTCATCCT
>JAIPEK010000017.1 GCA_021737205.1 Desulfarculaceae bacterium | reverse complement strand
CCTCCAGCACGCGCCCGGCGATCCCGAGCTGCCCTTTTCCCCCGTCCACCAGCAGCAGGTCCGGGAACTCTTTGTCCCTGGTGGTTTCGGAGAACCTTCTTTCCAGCACCTCTTTCATGCAGGCGTAGTCATCCGTCCCATCCGGATGCCGGATGATGTATTTTCTGTACGAATCCTTTTCCGGCACCCCGTTCCGGAATACCACCATGGCGGACACCGGGTTCTGTCCCCCGGTGTTGGAGTTGTCAAAACACTCGATCCGTCCGGGATACGCTTCCATGCCGATGAGGGTTTTGAGCCCCAGCAGCACGGACTCCATTTCCGCCCGGGCAGATACAAGCTTTTCCAGGCGCTCCTCTGCATTGTCCCCCGCCATCTCCACCAAACGCTTTTTCTCGCCCCTTGACGGCACGGCAACGGTCACCTTTTGCCCCTTTTTCCCGGCCAGCACCTGTTCGGCCATGTCCCGGTCTTCAATGGAATGGGACAGCAGAATCTCCTTGGGCACGAACGAGGTCTTTTCATAGTACTGGTCCACGAATGCGGACAGGACTTCGGCCGGGGTGTCCCCGGACACATCAAAGGGAAAGGAGGCGGTATCCACCAGATACCCGCCCCTCACCTGAAACACCGTGACCACGGCTTTGGCCCCGTCCACGGCGCAGGCGGCCGCATCCCGGTCCATGAGATCGGTACTCACCACATACTGCCGCTCCAGGGTCTTTTCCACGGCCCGGAGGTTGTCCCGGATCTCGGCCGCCTTTTCAAAATTTTCCAGTTCGGCTTCCTGCTGCATCTCCTTTTTCAGGCGCCTTTTGATCTCGCCGGTGCGTCCCTTGAGAAACAGGGACACATCCCTGATCACCCGGTCGTATTCAGCTTTGGACACGTCGTTGCAGCACACCCCGAGGCATGCCTTGATCTGAAAGTTGAGGCACGGCCGGGAACGGTTTTTGAACTGGCTTTTTTTGCACTTTCGAAGTTTGAAGATCCGGTGGATCTGCTTGAGGGTTTTCCGGACGCTTCCGGCGGAGGAGTACGGCCCGAAGTACAGCGCACCGTCCTTTTTCACCTTCCGCACCACCCGGATCGCCGGAAATTCCTCGCGGATGTCGATCTTGAGGTACGGATAGTTCTTTCCGTCCTTGAGGATCACGTTGTATTTGGGTTCGTGCTCCTTGATCAGGTTGGATTCAAGGATGTACGCCTCGTGGTCCGAAGATGTCACGATGGTATCGAAATCCCGGACCTTTTTCAGCAGAATGGCGGTCTTGGGATCGTGCCGGTCGTTCACGAAGTACGAGGCCAGGCGCTTTTTGATGTTCATGGCCTTGCCCACGTAGATGATCGTGCCGTTCCGGTCTTTCATCAGGTAGACCCCGGGTCCTGTGGGCGCTTCTTTGTATTTATCGGTCAGGTGGTCCGCTGTCATCGCGTTACATTTTGTTCAGCCGGTTAAGCTCGCGGATCCGGTCCCGGATCCTGGCGGCCTTCTCAAACTCGGGCCCCTCTGACGCTTTTTTCATGTCCGCCTCGAGTTCCCTGATCATGCCTGCAAAATCCTTTTCCTCGCCTGTATAGTCCTTTACGTCCTCTGCCACCTTGAACTCTTCCGCTCCGGCCTTGTCCGGCATGGTGTAGTCGAACGCGGCAATCGCCTTCCGGATCGTGGACGGGGTGATATCGTGCTTTTTGTTGTAAGCCCTCTGGATTTTCCGCCGCCGGTCCGTCTCTTCGATCGCCCGTTTCATGGAACCGGTCTCTTTCTCCGCGTACATGATCACTTTTCCGAATTCGTTTCTCGCCGCCCGGCCGAAGGTCTGGATGAACGACCGGTAAGAGCGCAGAAATCCTTCCTTGTCCGCGTCCAGGATGGCCACAAGCGACACTTCCGGAATATCAAGGCCTTCCCGCAGAAGGTTGATCCCGACCAGTACGTCAAAGGTCCCTTTCCGAAGATCCCGGATGATATCGATCCGTTCCACCGTGCCGATGTCCGAGTGAAGATACTTGACCTTGACGCCGAGATCGAAGAAATAGTCGGTGAGATCCTCGGCCATCCGTTTGGTCAGCGTGGTCACCAGGACCCGCTCCCCCGCTTCGACCCTTTTCACGATCTCCTCGTACAGGTCGTCCACCTGGGTTTCGGCAGGCCGGATCTCGACTTCCGGATCCAGAAGCCCGGTGGGCCGGACGATCAGCTCCGCCACACGGCCTTTTGCCTTCTCCATCTCGTAGTCCGCCGGAGTGGCGGACACATAGATGAGCCGGCTGATTTTTCCGCTGAACTCGTCAAATTTCAAAGGCCGGTTGTCCACGGCTGACGGCAGCCGGAACCCGAAATCCACAAGAGACTCCTTCCTGGACCGGTCCGCCTTGTACATGGCCGAAAGCTGGGAGACCGAAATGTGGCTTTCATCAAAGAAGAGCAGCATATCATCCGGGAAATAATCAAACAGGGTCGGGGGCGGTTCTCCGGGTTTTCTGCCGGTCAGGTGTCTCGAGTAGTTCTCGATTCCGTTGCAGTACCCGATCTCGTTGATCATTTCCAGGTCGTACTCGGTCCGTTCCTCCAGGCGCTGGGCCTCCACCAGCCGGTTTTCCGACCGCAGGAATTCGAGCCGCTGTTTGAGTTCCCGTTTGATGGCCTCCATGGCCCGCTCCCGGGTCTGCTGCATGGTGACGTAGTGAGAGGCCGGGAACACGGCCGTCTCCCGTATCCGGTTGATCACCGTTCCTTTCAGGGGATCGATCTCGGAAATCTCCTCTATGGTGTCCCCGAAAAAATCCACCCGCAGAGCCAGCTCCTCCTCGTACACCGGAAAAATCTCCACCCGGTCTCCCCGGACCCGGAAGGTACCCCGGTGAAAATCCGTGTCGTTGCGGGTGTACTGGATGTTCACCAGACGTTTCAACAGCTTTTCCCGGGAGATATCCATGTCCGTCTCCAGGTGGACCCGCAGCCCGAGATAATCTTCGGGCGCACCGAGTCCGTATATACAGGAGACGCTTGCCACCACGATCACGTCCTTTCTGGACAGCACCGCCCGCGTGGCCGAATGGCGCATTTGGTCGATCATATCGTTGATGGAGGCGTCCTTCTGGATATACGTGTCACTGGAGGGAATATACGCTTCCGGCTGGTAATAGTCGTAGTAACTGACAAAATACTCCACCCGGTTCTGGGGAAAGAGTTCCCGGAACTCGTTGTAGAGCTGGGCGGCAAGGGTTTTGTTGGGGGCGATGATCAGCGTGGGTTTTCCCACCCGCTCGATGATGTTGGCCATTGTAAAGGTTTTGCCCGATCCGGTGACCCCGAGCAGCACCTGGTGGGGGTCGCCCTCCAGCACCCCTTCGGACAGGTAATCAATGGCCCCGGGCTGGTCCCCCGTGGGGGCAAACTCCGATTTCAGTGTAAACAGTTGCATATATTCGTCTATATCTTTCCGGTTTTCATTTCCGGGTTATACGTTTAATCCTTGAGGTTATCACTTCTTCTATGATAATTACTATAATTCGATTTGACAAACATTTAAAGTAACGGTTCACGGTTGTCGGTTCACAGTTCACAGTTTTTTCAATGAACTGTGCAACGATTGAAGCATTTTAGATATTGACTTCTACTCTTGAATTAATCTAATCTCTGTTTTTTTCGGCCGTGAACCGATAACTGTAAACCGTAAACGGGTACAAATACTTACAGGACAAACGACGGATGGAAGAAAACGATACCAGAGGGCACTTTATACAGTCCATTATCGAAGAGGATTTAAAAAACAACAAAAACGACGGCAGGGTGGTCACCCGTTTTCCCCCGGAACCCAACGGGTACCTCCACATCGGCCATGCAAAATCCATCTGTCTCAATTTCCACATGGCGGAGCGGTTCAACGGCCGGTGCAACCTGCGGTTCGACGACTCCAACCCGGAAAAGGAAGAGCAGAAGTATATCGACTCGATCATTTCCAATGTGGAATGGCTCGGTTTCGACTACAACGGAACCCCGCTGTTCGCCTCGGATTATTTTGACCGGCTGTACGAATACGCGGTCCGGCTCATTGAAAAAGGCAAAGCCTATGTTTGCAGCCTGACGGGCGAGCAGATCCGGGAGTACCGGGGCACACTCACCGAACCGGGCAAGGACAGTCCGTACAGGGACCGCACTGTAGAGGAAAACATAGATCTGTTCACCCGGATGAAAAACGGGGAGTTCGGTGAAGGGGAACATTGCCTGCGAGCCAGGATCGACATGGCTTCCCCGAACATCAACATGCGGGACCCGGTGATCTACCGGATCAAGAAAATGCCTCATCCCCGGACCGGAGACAAGTGGAAGATCTACCCCATGTACGATTTCACCCACTGCCTGTCCGATGCCATCGAAGGCATCACCCATTCGCTCTGCACCCTGGAATTCGAGGACCACAGGCCGCTGTACGACTGGATCCTGGAGGAACTGGAAACCGAGTGCCATCCCCAGCAGATCGAGTTTGCCCGTATGGACATAAACTTCACCGTGCTCAGCAAAAGAAAGCTGAAGCGCCTGGTGGACGAGGGTCATGTGGGCGGATGGGACGATCCCCGGATGCCAACCCTCCAGGCCATGAGAAGAAGGGGATTCACCCCGGATTCCATCAAAACCTTCTGCAGCGCCATCGGCATCAGCAAAAAAATCAGCAGGATCGATTACGGGCTTCTGGAAAACTGCCTGAGAAACGATCTCAATGAAAAGGCGCCCCGGCGGATGGGGGTTTTGAATCCCCTGGAAGTGGAGATTGAAAATTACCCCGAAGGAGAGTCCGAAGAGCTGACCGCATTGAACCATCCACAGAAACCTGAATTTGGAGAGCGCACGGTTTCCTTTTCCAGGCGTATTTACATCGAGCGGGACGACTTCATGGAAGATCCGCCCAAAAAATTTTTCCGGCTGGCCCCGGGCCGGGAAGTCCGGCTGAGGTTCGCCTACTTCATCACCTGCAAATCCGTGGAAAAAGACCCGGAGACCGGGGAGATCACGAAACTTGTCTGCACGTACGATCCTGCCACCAAGGGAGGGGACGCGCCGGACGGCAGGAAGGTCAAAGGGACGCTGCACTGGGTGAATGCCCATGACTGCATGGAGGCGGACGTCCATCTGTACGACCGGCTTTTCATGGCGGAAAACCCCGAAGAAAAGGGCCGGGACTTCACGGAAAACCTCAATCCCGACTCTTTGAACGTGAAGAAAGGGTGCAAGCTCGAAAAGAATCTGGAGACTGCGGAACCGGAATACGTCTACCAGTTCGAAAGGCTCGGGTACTTCTGCGTGGACTCGAAACTGTCCGGCAAGCAGGACGTACCCGTATTCAACCGGACCGTCACCCTCCGGGACTCCTGGGCCAAGATCCAGAAAAAGCGGAACAAATAAGAAAAGTACTCCACTTTTTTATATGAAAGAACAGCGGTTTTTACCATGAAGGTCATGAAGAAACTGAAGAAAAAGCTTCATGAACTTCATGTCCTTCATGGTGATCTTTCGTTGTCCGTTGTGCCTGCCAAGGCATAAATTTTTTATGAAACCCCGTGCCATACTCCAGGCATCAGCCGATCCGGTATGTGTTGGAGGCCGGGCTTGACAAAGCGGGCGGATGTCCATATGTTGAAAGGAACAGTCACCCGGATATCAAAGGAGTTCTGCATGCCCGACACCCTGACCGCGGAAACGGAAAACACGCTCAAACCGACCTGTTACATCGACAGCAACCACGAACGTATTGCGGACTTTATCAAACCGCACATCGATCCGGAAAGTTCGATCCGGACCGCAGTGAATATTTATTTTGCCGTCCGGGATCAAATCCTGTACGACCCGTATCATATCCGGCTCGATCCGGCGCATATGAAGGCAAGCGCCGTACTGGAGCGTGGGAAAGGGTACTGCGTGGCCAAAGCGGTGCTTCTTGCCGCCTGCCTCAGGGCCGCCGGCATCCCGGCAAAACTATGCTTTGCGGACGTGAAAAACCACATTACCACAAAAAAACTCAGGGAACTCATGCAGACGGATGTATTCCACTACCATGGCTACTGCCTGGTATATCTGGAAGGAAACTGGGTGAAAGCCACCCCGGCGTTCAATCTGTCGCTCTGCGAAAAATTCGGGATCAAACCCCTTGATTTCGACGGCCGGGAGGATTCGATATTCCACGAGTACGACACAAAAGGAAAACGCCATATGGAATATATCAGAGAACACGGCTGCTATGACGATCTACCCCTTGAAGAGATTGTAGAATCGTTCCGGACGAACTATCCCAACTTCAGGGAACATTTTGCCACCGGAGAAGAGAACGGCGGCCCGTCTTTTGAAAACGACGCAGAACCCATTCCGTGACTTTTCGGATCATATAAAGGAGCGTATCCGGACATGAAGGATTATAAGACCGTCGGAGGGAATAAGACACACCATAAAACGAGACTGCGACTTGTTTCTTTGTATCTTGTTTCAAGTCTCAAGTCTCAAGTTTCTTGAAAAGGAGGCCCATCATGACAAGCTGGAAATGCCAGAACTGCGGTTATGCATTCGAGGCGGACGCCCCGCCAAACGAATGCCCGTCCTGCAAAGAAAAGTGTGAATTCGTGGACAACACCTGTTACACCCCGGACTGCACGGACAAAGGCGTGGATGACCGGATCGGCCCGAAAAAATCATGATCCGTGCGGCAGGTCAGCCATGACGGGAACGGATTTCCCGATACAGACGAACTGTCCGGGGATCCGGCTCCACATCGAGCTCCTCCCGGATTGTATGTCTGCACTGATCAAACACCTGTAATGCCGCATTGGTTTCTCCGGAATCTGCATACAGAATCATCAGGTTCCGGTATGCAGATTCCTGGAGGGGATTTATTTCTATGACTTTTTTCAGATCCCGGATTGCCGGAGGGATCCGGTCCAGATCTTCATAGATTTCCGCTTTTTTCGTCAGCATATATATGTATTCATCCCGGAGACTGATACGCTGCTGTTCCAGCCACTCCGTATACGGCTCTTCTTCCAGGAAATCTCCCCTGTAAAGCCCGCAGGCTTTTTCATACCAGTACAATGCTTCTTCCGGCATCTCACGGCTGCAGCATTCATGCCCCTTTCCTGCGAAATGGACGAACTCGTTCATGTCAACAGTGACAAGCTCGGGGTCCATGGAAACGATCCCGGACTCCAGATGAATGTAAGAGAACCCGGGGTTTTCTCCCAGATCGCCTTCCAGTGCTTTTCTCAACCTGTGAAGGTTGATTTTGAAATTTTTCTCACCGGCCTTTACTGACGAACCCGGCCATATATCCTCGACAATCATGTCTTTCGGGACCTCATGACCGTGGTGGCGAAGGAGGGATTTCAAAAGCAGCCTGGGTTTGTTCCCTTCCCATCTGCTGCCGTCCAGTTCCCTGCTGCCGATCAGGACCTTGAATTCTCCGAAGGTCCGGATCCGTACTTTCGGCATCAGCAGCCTGTATACCGATTCCAGCTGATTGGACCCGGTTTCCGCCATCAGGGTCCGGATGCACCTGCGCACCTTGACAGCATCTGCTCTTGAAGTGAGCGTGTTGATCAGGTGTCTGCGCAAGTCCTCCTGCATATCACAGCCGGCGGCCAGCACCATGGTTGTGATGAAATCATCCGGTGACATGACCACAAAACGGGTATACCCTTCCGTACGGATTTCGGAAGCCGCCTGGAGAAAAAAGGATTCCGCCCTTTCCATTTCTCCTTTCTCCCGGTAGAGAAGGCCCATGGCTGCTGCTGTTTCGGTTATGAAAAGATCGAGCTTCATTGTTTTGAAACCGGAATATGCATTCTCAAGGACTTGTTCCGCCAGGTCGATTTTCCGGCTATGGAGAAAAACCAGTCCCCGGAGAAGCTTTGCCGTATAATAATGAAGATCCCGGTTGCGGTTGAAGTCAAATATTTCCACGGCACGGCCGGCTTCGGCTGCCGCCTTTTCCATGTTGCGGGAATGATAGAAAGCGAGCGCCATAAGCCGGTGAGCATTCCCCTGGTAAAATGAATTGCCCGACAGTACGGAAAAATCCGACAGATGATCGGCAAGCTCCAACGCTTCCCGGATGCGCCCGGTATAAACCCTCTGCAATGTCCTGGCCTCGATAAACCCGGGATACAGGAAAATCATACCGAACTTTTCAATGTCATTCTGCGACATGTCCAGGTAATATTCCGCAGTTTCAAACTCTCCTTTTTTAAGTGCCAGATCGATTCTGACGAGGTTTTTCAATGTCCTGTACTCGGGATGCATCCCGTCATGGGCCAAATTTTTCATCTCTTCAAGACGCTCTTCCGCCTCGTGAAAGTTTCCCGTATACACATGGCCCAGTATAATAACGATGGAGGCGTTGAGCTGTATTTCCGCATTCCGGATTTTGGAGCCGAGGATAAATGCGTTTCTGCACGCGGATATTCCTTTTGGCACATCTCCGTTGCCTGCAATATACCCGAATCCGATCTGCTGCCAAAGAACCGCTCTGGCCCATGTAAAAGTGGGCCTGCGGTTTACGGATTCCAGCACCGATTTTCCCTGCTCGATCCAGGTGTTGATCCGGTCGGGGCTCTCTTTCAAAAACACCACGGCTTCGATTATGTAGGCGGTGCACAGAAGGATGCCCCGGATATCCTCCCGCTCGCGGAACAGGTCGAGCGCAATCCGGAAATCCTCGACATTCCGGCTGCCGCCTTTGATGCGCCGGGTCATCGTCAGGTAGAAAATGAGCCATGGGTCTTTCCATACAACCATTTCCGGCATGGCTTCGATCCATTCGGCAAGCTCCCGGACTCTCCCTTTAATGAGAAAATCCGTTCCGATTCGCGTAATGGAATCTCCGGCCGCTTCCCAGGAGCCGGCCCGTATAAAGAACGGAATACTCTTTTCCGCTTCATCGAACCGAATCAGGGTCTCTCCCGCCTCATGCAGAAGACTTTCTATCTGCTCTCCGCTCTGCCGGGTTTCAAGCTCCCGTTGAAGAAAATCCCGGAAAAGCCGGTTCATCCGAAAGGTCACCCCACTCTTTTCTTCCATAACCCGGTGGATAAAGAGGTTTCTTCTCTCCAGAGTTTCAAGGATCTTTCCGGCTGACGGATTTTGGGTGAAGCTTTCAGCCGTCCGGGGGTCCACTTCCTCGAAAACGGATATTTTCATCAGAAAATCTTTGATCTCTTTTTCCAGCTGGGGATATACCTCTTTTGAAAAATACTCCACAAGGTCGCCCCGGATCAACTCGGAAAGCCAGGACAGATCAGATTTTTGCCGTATGGTTTCCGATACCAGGACAATTCCCCCTACCCACCCTTCCGTAACCGTATGGATATTTTCGATATGTTCCCGGGAGAGCCAGTTCCGGCCCTTTTTTTGAAAAAAAAGTTCGGTTTCCTCCAATGTAAATGCAAGGTCTTCGTTATCGATACAGATCATTTTGTTTTCCAGCTTGAGTCCGTGGACCTCCATCTCCGACATCCCCCTTGATATGAGAAACAACCGGATATTCGGAGTCAATGAACCTGCAAGATCCCGGATCACTTGCATGGTATCGGAATCCCTGTCCAGCGCATCAAGATCATCGAGAACGATATTCACTTTCGTTTCACCGGCTGCGAACAGGTCGATCAATGCCTCGGAATACCGGCCCGGCTCCTCTGTTGTGGAGAGAGGGGAACTGACGGTTCCGATATTGTCGAGGCCCCCGGAAGGATCGAGTATGCGGCGGACCGGGTGAAACACAAGATGAAAAAAACAGGAAGCATCGGATTCTTTCCGGGTAAGATGAAACCAGAGAGTCGTCTCTGAACTCCTTGCCAGGTAAGAAGCTGCAAGGGTGGATTTACCCTGTGCCGCCTGCCCGGTTATGAAAACCGTATTTGTTTCCGTGTTCCGGTCCAGCTTCAAAAACAGGCGGTCCCTGGAAACCACCTCCCTGACTTCGGGTATGGGGAACGTTTTATTCATCCGGCTGTGTTTCCATTTCACAGGCAGCACCCTGAAGTCCCGCCATCTGGAAAAAGCGGGCATAATTATACGACAGTCCTTTCATGGAAACGGTACCGCCCTTTTCATTGAGTCTTGCGATCAGGCTGATCAAAGAGCGGATCCCTTCCCGGTCAACTGCAAAACTATCGTCAAAACAAAGGACCGCTTTCACGGCGCTTTTCTCCGCCGTATTTTTCAACACCGATTCCGACAGCCCCGAGAGTTTGCCCTTTATATGGATATCCGTCCGGGTTTCCGATTCCTCGGTCCACATGGAAAACGTTTGTGCGGGACCCGATTCCATCCTTACACGGGCTCTTTTCAAAGCGGCATCAAGGGCCGCCTTCTCAACCGGTTTGTTGATAAAATCCGAGGCATCGAAATCCAGCGCCTCGATGGCTTTGTCAATCGTTCCGTGACCGGTAATAATAATCACTTCGGTCCCTGTTTTCTCTTCCCGGATCTTTTTCAGCACTTCAAGCCCATCCATACCGGGCATTTTCAGATCGGTAAACACGATTTCCGGTCTTTCCCTTTCAAAAATCCGGACACCGGTTTCCCCGTCCTCCGCGACAAACACCGTATAGCCGTATGCGGAAAGAAACAGTCGAAACATGGAAAGAGTCGGTTTTTCATCGTCAATCACCAGAACTTTCAATGCACACTCCTTCTGTTGTGATTCAAAAATTATTTCCTGAGCACGGGAAGGGTCACAATAAAACTCGTACCTTTTCCGGCCCTGCTTTCCACCCGGATATCCCCGTCATAATCCCTGATGATCCCCTGGATGATGGGAAGCCCCAGACCCAGCCCCTCTCCCATTTTTTTCGTTGTATAGAAAGACTCGAATATATTTGTACGGTCACTCTCTGCAATTCCGGTTCCATTGTCCGAGACGGTCACCGTTACCGTATCGGAACGGTTCAAGGAGGTGATGGTGATTCTCCCCTTTTCTTTATCCGCTCCTGATTCCATCCTCTGGTTCACGGCATCCCTTGCGTTGGTCACAAGGTTGAACATGACCTGCTCGATCCGGTTGTTGTGGGCCATCACCGCCGGAAGAGGCTCATCCAGATCAAGCTCGAAATCAATATCCTGCACAAAGAGTTCCCTTCTTATGATTTTATCGATTTCCCTTATGCAGTTGTTGATATCAATAATTTCCCTTGAAAAGTCGGTTTTCCGGCTGAAATGCTTGAGCCTGTCCACGATCTCCGCCGCCCGGCTCACCTGGGTGCTGATTTCACCGGACACCACCGTAATATCATCCGTTTCCTTCTTCCCCTGTCTTTCATTCATCATCACCAGGTACTCGCTTCCCATTTTAATGGCATTCAACGGCTGGTTCAGCTCGTGGGCGATACCGGCGGACATCTTCTCGAGGTTGGCCATTTTACTGGCCTGAATCAACTGCGTATCCTTTTCCACAAGCTCGGTAATATTGGTGGTGGCCACGATCAGGGCCTCCCTGCCCCGGTAGTCGGCAGGGCTTGCATGGATATTCACGAACACGGCATCCCCGCTCTTTCTGAAAAGCTGCACCTTGGAGCTGATGATTGTGGATTCGTGCGGGGGAAACTCTTTTGAAAACGCTTTTTCGTCAAGCTCTCCCAGATCGGTGAATCTCCTGCTTAAAAGCTCCTCAGCAATGTATCCATACCCTTCGTATGCTTTCGGGCTTGCATCAAGGATCCCGAGTGTCTTTCGGTCGATCACGAAAATCGGGTTCGGTCCGCTGTTGAACAATGACCTGTATTTGGTCTCCGAGGCCAGAAGCTCCTCTCTTGACTCTTTGATCCTGGAGGCCATTTTCATGAACGAATCCACCAGTTTCCGGAATTCATCGTTGCCGGTATGTTTCTCCGGCGGTTTTCCCGTATCGGAATCAAGGTCATAGTCTCCCTTCCGGATCCTGTCCGTGTATGTAATCAAAGAGGATATCGGCTTTGTGATCTGCCTTGCGAGATAATGGCTCATCAGAAAAAAAACCCCCGCGGTAACGGAAAGAAAGCTTAGAAAAAGGACTCTCAGTTTGGTGATCAGTTTGTCGATATGGTGTTTGTCAAGTCCCACATGCACCGAACCGATGGTATAAATCCCCTCCTTCACCGGAACGGCCACATGAAACACCTTCCCCTGGAGATCGATCTCTTCGATTCTCCGATTATCCAGGCCGGCCTTTTGGGCAACCGGCCGCAGTTTTTCAGGAAACCGCCTGAGAAACGTATGGGCCAGCACCTTCCCGTCCACGTCACTGATCAAAAGGTACCGTACAAAATCTTTCCGGTTGCCGACTTTTGCGTCAAATACCAGCGCGGTGAGACGTTCTTTATCTTTTGTCAGGATCAATTCCCTTGAATTGTCTGCAATGCTCTGGCCGATCCCGATGCCTCTGTTTTTCAGCTCTCCCATAAGACTGGACACCAGCAGCCATCTTGTAAAAAGGGCGATCATGAGACTCACCAGCACCACAATGACAAGGCACAGGGTAAAAATTTTATTTTTCAGGCTCAGGTTGTAAAAAAAATTCATTGGATCTGCGTGATCTCGCTGTTTACAATCTTTGTGAAGTACACCCGGTCAAGGCCCTGATGATCTTTCTCCCCGAAGGACAACGGGTTTGAAATCCCCGGATCATAAGCCTTCATGGACTCAATGGCACGGACGAATTTTTCCCTTGTGATATCCGGCCCGGCCCGCTTGAGGCCCTCCACCAGGACCTTGGCATTGATGAATCCTTCCAGTCCCACATAGTTCGGGGTGCTCTCGGGAAAATAACGGTTCAGCAGGTCTGTATACTCTTGAACAGCCGGCAGGGTGTTCTGCGGGTCTTCCGTCTTAGGGGAAGGCATCACCTGGGTGATGAGCACACCCTCCCCGAGTGTGCCGAGACGCCGCAGAAGCTCTTCAGACCCGACAAAAGAGACATTATGGAAAACAGGAGAAAACCCCCTCTTTTCCGCCAGGCGGATAAATTTGGAACAGGCGCCGTACGTGCCGATCATCACCACGGCCTCTGCGTCGGATGCAATAATCTTTTCAAGGCCCGGCCCCACGTGATCCGTTCCCCTGACATACGAGCCCTTGGCCACCGGTTTGAGCCCGTATTTCTGAAGCGCGATTTCCGCACCCCGCAGCCCGTCAAATCCGTATTCGTCGTACTGGTAAAAAACCGCCACCCGCTCGATTGAAAGTTCGTTCACCATATAGTCCACAGCCGCCTCGGTCTCGCGGTAATACGAAGTCCGGATATTGATGAGATAGGGGCTCACCGGTTTGCGGAGCCGGCTGGCACCGGTGAACATCCCCACAAGGGGTATTTCCGCCTGGGTGACAAGCGGCACGATCCTCACGGTCGTAGGAGTTCCCACGTAGCAGAACAGCGAAAACACCTTTTCCTCCAGAATCAGCTTCTGGGTGTTGTACACACACCTGGGCGGATCATACCCGTCATCCATTGCGATCACTTCCAGTTTGCGGCCGAACACGCCCCCGTTTTCATTGACTTTTTTGATGTACGACAGGGCACCGTGCAGCGTCTGCGTGCCGAGGTATCCCGCATGCCCCTCAAGGGCAAGGGAAGAACCGATCCGGATGCTCTCCCGGCTGATTCCGGTTCTGCTTTCCGGCCCGCCGTCCGGATCATCGGAACGGCTGCATGCAAACACGAAAAGCAACAAAACCGGTAAAACCAGCACCGCGGAAATTTTCAGTCTCCTTTTGATCACTCCTCCTTTTTCATCATAGTCAGTATAAAAGCATGCCTGAAAAAAAATCAACACATCATTTTCCGCCTGTAACCTTTTCTGTAACCTGAATGTAACCGGCCTCGTGATATCGAATCATTATTTCATATAACTGCCATGTCCTTTTGGACACAACGAATGATGAAAGATCACCATGAAGAGCATGAAGTTCATGAAGATTTTGCTTCAGTTCCTTCATGGCCTTCATGGTATAAAATGTTGTTCTTTCATATAACAAATGGAAAAGGAGCTTATGAGATGAAACTAACAAGACGCAGATTCATGCAGGTATCCGGGGCGGCTGCCGCCGGGCTTGCCGCAGCCAATCTCGGCTTCGACGTAACCGGGGCAAAGGCCAGTACCCAGATGCTGAAAACCAAGTATGCAAAGGAAACCACTTCCATCTGCTGCTATTGTGCGGTGGGATGCGGCCTCCTGGTGCACACCAGCAAAAAAGGGGACGGCCGGGTGATGAATGTGGAAGGAGATCCCGATCATGTGATCAACCGGGGCACCCTCTGTTCCAAAGGCTCCGCCGTCACCCAGCTTGTGGAGAATGAAAACCGGCTTACCACCCCCATGTACCGGGCGCCCTATTCAAAAGAATGGAAAAAGGTTTCCTGGGACTGGGCCCTCAACCTGATAGCGGTCCGAGCCAAACATACCAGGGACAAGACCTTCACACGGAAAAACGAAAAGGGACAGGTGGTGAACCGGACCACGCATATCGCCTCGGTGGGCAGCGCAGCCCTTGACAACGAGGAGTGCTGGATTTACCAGGCGTTGATGCGCTCTTTGGGGCTGACCTACATCGAACACCAGGCCCGTATCTGACACAGCGCTACTGTAGCGGCTCTGGCAGAGTCGTTCGGACGCGGTGCAATGACCAATCACTGGATCGACATCAAAAACAGTGACTGCATTTTGATCATGGGCAGCAATGCCGCGGAAAACCACCCGGTCTCCTTCAAGTATGTAAACCAGGCCATGGAAAAAGGCGCAAGCCTTATCAGTGTGGATCCCAGATTCACAAGAACATCCTCAAGAGCTGATATTTACGCGCCCCTAAGATCCGGGACCGACATTGCATTCCTCGGAGGCATGATCAAGTACCTCCTTGACAACAAACTTTACAACAGTGAGTATACTGCCGAGTATACCAATGCATCGTTTATCGTAAACAAGGATTATAATTTCGAGGAAGGCCTGTTTTCCGGGTATGAAGAGGGAACGGAAGGCCCCAACGTCGGAAAGTACGATAAGTCTACATGGGCTTTTGAAACCGATGCAAACGGGGTGCCGAAAAAAGACAGGTCCCTTAAACACCCAAGGTGCGTATTCCAGCTTTTAAAGAAGCATTACAGTCGTTATACCCCTGAAAAAGTCTCTGAAATCACCGGTACAGAGAAAAAAGACTTGATCAAGGTGTATGAAACATATACTGCAACCGGGGCCGCGGGCAAGGCAGGCACCATCATGTACGCCATGGGATGGACCCAGCACACCGTGGGTACCCAGAACATCCGGGCCATGGCCATGATCCAGCTTCTTCTGGGCAACATGGGAGTGGCCGGCGGCGGGGTCAACGCCTTGCGCGGCGAATCCAACGTCCAGGGTTCCACTGATCACTGCCTGCTGTGGCATATATGGCCGGGATACCTGAAAACCCCGAGGTCGTCCAACACCACCCTTGACGAGTACAACAAAAAATGGACCCCCCAAAGCAGCGACCCGCTCTCCGCCAACTGGTGGCAGAACTATCCCAAGTATTCGGTGAGCATGCTCAAATCCTTTTTCGGCGACAAAGCTGACGTATCAAACCAGTTCGGCTACAACTGGCTTCCCAAGGTGGATGACGGCAAGGGATATTCCTGGTTCGATATTTTTGATGCGATGTACAAAAAAGAAATAAAGGGATTTTTCGCCTGGGGTCAGAACCCCGCCTGCTCGGGTTCTAATGCGTCCAAGGTAAGAGAGTCACTGGCAAATCTTGACTGGATGGTCAATGTGAATATTTTTGACAACGAAACCGGCTCCTTCTGGAAAGGACCGGGCATGGACCCGTCAGACATCAAGACCGAAGTATTCATGCTGCCGGCTTCAGTTTTCGTGGAAAAGGAAGGGAGCATCACCAACTCGGGCCGCTGGATGCAGTGGCGGTACCAGGGGCCGGAACCCATGGCAAACAGCCGCCCGGACGGCGACATCATCATGGAGCTTGGAAAACGGCTCAAGAGTGAATACGGAAACGGCGGTGTTTTTCCCGACCCAATCGTAAACCTGAAATGGGATTACACCACCCACGGGGAATACGACCCCCATAAGGTGGCAAAGGAAATCAACGGCTATTTTAAGAAAAACGTAACTGTAGACGGAGAAACCTTTCAAAAAGGAACCCTTGTGCCGAGTTTCGCCTATCTCCAGGATGACGGTTCCACCTCGTCCGGCAACTGGCTGTACTGCAACAGCTACACGGAAAAAGGTAACATGGCCGCCCGCAGAAGCAAGAAAGACGCTTCCAACAAAATCGGGCTCTATCCGGAATTTTCCTGGTGCTGGCCTGTAAACCGAAGGATTATCTACAACCGGGCCTCGGTGGATCCCAAGGGGCGTCCCTGGGACAAAAAAGATTGGGTTATCCGGTTTGCCGGAAAGGAGGAAGATGGCAAATGGGTCTCCAAAAAGTGGGAGGGAGATGTGCCTGACGGAGGATGGTATCCCCTTGAAAATCCCGACGGAACAAGGCGTGATGATGCCAGGCATCCTTTTATCATGAGACAGCACGGCCATGCGCAGATTTTCGGTCCCGGCCGTGCCGACGGCCCGTTCCCCGAGCATTACGAACCGTTGGAAAGCCCGCTGAAGAAGAATCTTCTGAACGAACGGAGAACTTCTCCCACAGCTGCCGTATACTCCTCCGAAGCAGATCCCTATGCAGGAAAAGAATCAAATTTTCCGATTGTGGGGACCACATACAGAGTTTCGGAGCACTGGCAGACAGGGGTCATGACCCGGCCGCAGCCTTGGCTTATGGAAATGCAGCCCCAGGTGTTCGTGGAAATGAGCGAGGAGCTTGCCAAAGCAAAGGGGATCAAAAATGGAGAACAGGTTAAAGTAAAAAGC
>JAIPEK010000016.1 GCA_021737205.1 Desulfarculaceae bacterium | reverse complement strand
AAACCAAACAATCAAAGGCTTACATGATATCCATTTGGAAGTGCTAAGGTTGTTAAAAGTACCTGCATCCCTATATACAAATCATTCTTGGCAGGTGTAAAAATTGACAAACTTATGTTCAATACGTGCGAAATGTCTGATATAGTATGTATCCTGTTTTAATAGAAATCGGCAGCCTGAAACTTTACACGTACGGCCTGTTCGTGGCCCTCGGATTCGTTGCCGCACTGACGGTTTCAAAAAAGACGGCCTCACGCCGAAACAGCCTTCAGTCGGATCTTATCACGGACCTGTTCTTCATTATACTGTTGAGCGGCATCATCGGTGCAAGGCTTTTTTACGTGATTGTAAACTTTTCGTACTTCAGGGAAGATCCCCTGGCAATTATCCGGATCTGGGAAGGGGGCCTGGTTTTTTACGGGGGCTTCATCCTTGCCGTTGCCGGCGCGATGAGCTATCTCAAAATAAGGCACCTTCCTTTTCATGCCACCGCAGACGTATTGGCGCCGGGGATCGCCATCGGCCACGCGGTCGGCCGGATCGGGTGCTTTTTTGCCGGCTGCTGCCACGGAAAAGCGAGTACACTGCCCATCGCCGTGACATTCCACCACCCGGATTCCCTGGCTCCTCTCGATGTAGGGCTGCATCCGACCCAGCTGTATTCCGTTGCCGCCAATTTTTTCATTTTTCTGGTGCTCCTGTTTCTTGTGAGAATAAAAAAATTTCATGGCATGGTTTTCTGGACGTATGTTTTGCTGTACAGTGTAACCAGATATATCATTGAAATATTCCGGGGGGATTTCAGGGGGCAGTTCCTATCTCTGGCGATTTCAACCTCCCAGGGGATCTGCATCCTCCTGTTTGCCGTTTCCCTGATCATGCTCGGCCGGCTGTATAAAAAGACGTAACCGTTCACGGTTTACAGTTGTCGGTTCACGGCCGAAAAAAACAGAGATTAGATTCATTCAAGAGTTGAAATCAATATCCAAAATGCTTAAATCGTTGCTTAGTTCATTGGAAAAACTGTGAACTGTGAACCGATAACTGTGAACGGTTATAAAAAGACCAATGACCCAGCTTAAATACAACAAAATAGACGAGTATCTTGCCTCCAATGCATCGGAAGACAATGTTCCGGATCTTTTTTTTCTCTGGGGGCACCAATACCTGGTAGGTGAAAAATCCAAACGGATCGTGGACAAACTTCTGAAGGGCAGGGACCGGAATCTCGCCCTGGAAGAAATTGACGGGGAGGCTGCAAATGCAGCCGCCGTGATCGATACCGTATCCACCATGAATCCTTTTCTGGACATAAGGGTGGTGTGGGCGAAAAATCTTCCGCTGTTTTCCCGCAAACCAGGGTGGGGATATGCAAAAGAGGAGGTCAAGAGGCTCGCCCGGTTCATTGAGAAAGGCATACCTGGAAATACACGGCTGATCGTCACTTCGGAAAGTTGCGACAAACGTTCCGTGTTTTTTAAAACCGCTGCCGAAAAGGGAGTGGTTGTGGATTGCACCGTACCCCAGGGGGCCAGGAAAAGTGATCTCAACGAGCAGACTATGTTTCTTCGCCATACCGCAGAAGCCGTTTTGACAGCGGAAGGTAAAAAACTGGATAAGGCGGCCTTTCAAAAACTTGTGGATTTGACCGGATTTGACCCGGATACGTTTGCCGACAACCTGAAAAAACTGGCTTCCTATACCGGAGACCGTGCCGGCATTAAGGTCAAAGATGTGGATGCAGTGGCCAGCCGAACAAAAAAAGATCCGATTTTTGAATTCACAAACGCTGTCTGCGACAAAGATCTCGAATCTTCTCTTTTTTATTTAAATTCCCTTGAAAGTGCAGGATTTCATCCTCTCCAGATCCTCAAGGCGTTGACCAACCAGATCCGCAAACTCTTTGCCGCAGGATGTTTCATTGAACACCAGCATACCGGGAATACTTCCGGTTGGACAAAGGGACAGGATTTCAATACATTCAAACAAAAGACAGTCCCGGCTATTCAGGCATACGAGACACGGATTTCCGAGAAGACCCGGGAGTGGGGAAAGACCACCGACCTTCTGATTCTGTCAAACCCCAACAATCCATACCCGGTATACCAGACTCTCAAAAAGGCTGACAACTTTTCCGTACAGGAACTCAAAACAGCCCTGTCGGTGTTGGGTGATATCGATCATGACATGAAATCATCCGCTGTTGATCCGGGGCTTTTGATCAAAAATTTTATAGTGACGATCTGTTCAAAAGGAGGATAGGCACACGTATGAGAAAAACAAAAATTGTGGCCACCATTTCAAACCTGAACTGTGAACCGGATTTTCTGGAACGCCTTTTCAGGGCGGGGATGAACGTGGTCCGGCTCAACACCGCCCACATGACCCATGAAAATGCCCGTACGGTCATTGAAAACGTAAGAAGCGTGTCCGAACATATCGCCATCCTCATTGACACCAAGGGACCGGAAATCCGTACCTGTGAAGCGGACCAACCGCTGACGGTCAAACACGGAGATACCATCCGATTAAAAGGTTGTGCCGGTTGTAAGTCAACAGAGGATATCGTGTATGTCTCCCATGAAGGTTTTGTGCAGGATGTCCCCCAGGGAAGTTCGATTCTCATTGATGACGGATGTATCGCACTTGCAGTCATGGAAAAAGATGACGAGTATCTGTACTGCCATGTGGAAAACGACGGGATCATCCACCCGAAAAAGAGTGTCAACATTCCTTCGGTGCATGTGACGCTGCCGGCACTGAGCCAAAAGGACCGGGAGTTTATCAAGTTCGCGGCAGACCAGGATGTCGATTTTATCGCACACTCGTTTGTCCGGAACCGGGAGGACGTGACAGCGGTGCAGAACATACTCGATGAAAAAAACAGCCGGGCCAGAATCATCGCCAAGATCGAAAACAGCCAGGGAGTGGAGAAAATCGATGAAATCCTGGAGCATGCATACGGAATCATGATCGCCCGGGGAGACCTTGCCGTTGAAATTCCCACCGAGCAGATCCCGCTGATTCAGAAACAGATCGTCAGGACCTGCATTGAAAAAAGGTGCCCAGTGATCGTCGCCACCCAGATGATGCATTCCATGATCGAATCCCCCAGACCCACAAGGGCGGAGGTTTCAGACGTGGCAAACGCCTGTCTCGACCACACGGATGCGCTGATGCTGTCCGGGGAGACGGCCAGCGGCAAGTATCCCGAGGTGGTGGTGCGGACCATGGCCAAAATCGCTGAAGAGGTGGAATCCAAGAGAAGTACTTTCATTGATGTGCCGTATACGGTGGACAACAAAGTAACGGCCTATTTGGCCAAGGCTGCTGTAAAGGCATCCCTGCGCCTTAACACAAAAGCGATCGTGGCCGACTCCATGTCGGGAAACACCATCAGGGCCATTGCCGCCTACCGGGGAGACAACCCGATTTACGCCCAGGTCTATGACAAGCGTGTGATGAGAGAACTGGCCCTGTCGTTCGGTGTCCATGCCGACCATATCGTACCGGATGAAAATCCGTCGCTGCCGATCAAGAAGGCCATTGCCAAACTGGTTCGGGAAAAGCGCTTCAGGTCCGATGATTTGATTACCGTGCTGGCCGGAAGTTTCGGGGTTAAACACGGGGCGTCCTATATCGAGATCAGCAGTGCGGACACGATGACGTCTTGGCAAGAGACTTGATACTAGAAACTTGAAACAAGAGAGTAGAGAGTAGAATATGAAAGTGTTACGTGTCGGCTACCCTCTACCCTCTAACTTCTACCCTCTGTTATGTCAGCCAGGGCGTGGGCCTTATAGGAACTTCTCACAAGCGGTCCTGACGCCACCCGGGTGAATCCGATCTCAAGGGCTGCATGTTCAAGTTCCTCAAACTCCTCCGGTGTATAGTATTTTTCCACGGGAAGATGCCGCCGGGTGGGCTGGAGGTACTGTCCCAGGGTGAGAATGCGGCAGCCGTAATCGTACAGATCCTGCATGGTGGTATGGAGTTCTGCGAATGTTTCCCCAAGGCCCGCCATAATCCCGGACTTGACCGGTATGCAAGGATCAGTTTCCACAGCATTCCGGAACAGCTCGAGGGATCTTTCGTACTCGGCTTCGGGCCTTGCCTTCCGGTAAATCGATGCAACGGTTTCAATATTGTGGTTGAGGACGGTCGGTTTCATGGCAAGTACGGTTTCAAGATTTTCTTTTCTGCCTTTAAAGTCCGGGATCAGAACTTCGACCGAGGTTTGAGGGCCCATTGTCTTCCTGATCCGGGAAATGGTTTCGGCAAAATGACCGGCCCCCCCGTCCGGGAGATCATCCCGGGTTACCGAGGTCACCACCACGTAATTGAGATTCAGCTCGGCTGCGGCACGGGCAACCCTCTCGGGCTCTTCGGGGTCAGGCGGGCCGTATGCGCCGGACGGGACGTTGCAGAACCTGCAATTTCGTGTGCACCGGGCGCCGAGAATCATGAAAGTGGAGGTCCCGTTTGAGAAACACTCCCATTTGTTCGGGCAATCAGCCCCTTGACACACGGTGTTCAGCTCGGTTTCACTGATCAGGGTCCGGACTTTTTCAAAACCGCCTCCCCGGGGAAGGCGCCGTTTCAGCCAGGAGGGTTTTCCCCGTTTTTTCACCTCCATGCTGATCCCGGGCATCAGGTTTTCATCAAAGTGCAGGGCGTTTACATGGAATGCGTTTTCAAATTTGCGGCGCATGGTTTTTTTGACTTTGCTGAAAAGATTTTGATCCGTCTGTTCTCCGTGCTTTTGCAGCTGCTCCTCGATGGAGGTCATGGAAATGTCGTTCATGCCGCACGGGTTGATCCAGGTGAACGGCGTGAGATCATTGGTTACATTGAGAGCGATCCCGTGGAAGGAAATCCCTTTTCTAATACAGATGCCGATACTGCCTATTTTGGCGTTTTTCACCCATATGCCCGGATTTTTTGCGCTTCTTTCGGCCTGGATCCCGAATTCGGCTGCCGTATCCAGCATGATCCCCTCGAGCCGGGATACGAATTCCTCCACGCCCATCCTCATGCGGTCCAGATCGAAGATCGGGTAGAAAACCAGCTGGCCGGGTCCGTGATACGTGATATTCCCGCCCCGGCTGGTCTGAATGACATCGACGCCGTGACGGCTGAGAAACTCGTCCGAACGGATGAGGTTCTCTCTTCCGCCCCGTTTGCCAAGGGTGAAGACCGGCTGATGGTCGGTTACGATCAGCCGGTCATGATCGGTGACCCGTTCCTGCCTTGCCCGGACCAGGTCGTGCTGAAGGTCGAGCGCCTTTTGATAATCGGTCCGGGACAGATCAAGGCAGATCACGGGCCTTGCTTCAGATTCTATCCTTTCAGACATGGCTTCCTTGCCGCGCTCACTTCGTCCAGCCGGGTCACCTTTGTCAGATTGGGAGCTGAATGAAGCAGATCCGGAGTCTCAGCCGCTTCCCTGCTGATGGCTTGAACCGCCTGAACGAACTGATCCAGGGTCTCCCTGGATTCGGTTTCGGTCGGTTCCAGCATGAACGAGCCGTCCACCACCAGCGGAAAGTACACCGTGGGTGGATGGAACCCGTAATCCAGAAGACGCTTGGCGATATCCATCGTGGATATATGATACGCCTGCTGCTTTTTGTCGTTGAACACGCATTCGTGCATGCACGGCTTGTCAAAGGGAAGGTTCAGTGTTTCCTTGAGGCTCTCCTTGAGATAGTTGGCATTGAGAACCGCGTATTGGCTCGCGTTTTTGAGGCCCTCCGCCCCCATGGAAAGAATGTATGAATAGGCTCTCACCATGATGCCGAAATGGCCGTAAAACGTATGAAGCCGGCCGATGGAATCCGGCCGGTCACAGGTCAGGGTATAGTTCTCCCCGTTTTTCTCCACGATCGGAACGGGAAGGAACGGCTCCAACGCTTTGGTCACCCCTACGGGTCCTGAACCCGGTCCGCCGCCGCCGTGAGGCGTGGAGAACGTCTTGTGAAGGTTCAGATGCATCACGTCAATGCCGATATCCGCCGGTTTGACAATGCCCATGATGGCGTTCATGTTGGCCCCGTCCCCGTAAACCAGTCCGCCCTTGGCGTGAACGATATCCGCTATTTCCCTGATATTCCGTTCAAACAGGCCGAGGGTGTTGGGGTTGGTGACCATGATGCCGGCGGTGTCTTCATCCATGACCGCTTCCACTGCCTCGGGGGTGAGGATGCCTTCTTCGCCAGAATCGACATTCACCGCTTCGTATCCGCACAGGGTAACGCTCGCCGGGTTGGTGCCGTGGGCCGTGTCCGGAATGAGGACCTTGCTGCGCTGGTCGTTGTTTTTTTCATGGTACGCGTGGATAATCAGCATCCCGGTCAGTTCGCCGTGGGCGCCGGCTGCCGGCTGCAGGGTGACCGCATCATATCCGGTTATGGCGGAAAGCTGCCGTTCCAGATCGTACATCAGCTTCAGCGCCCCCTGGGTATACGGTTCTCCTGCCAGGGGATGGACCGATGCAAGTGCATCTCTTGATGCCTGTGCCTCGTTGGTTTTGGGGTTGTATTTCATGGTGCATGATCCCAGAGGATACATGCCCGAGTCAATGCCGAAGTTCCACTGGGAAAGACGGGTATAATGGCGGACCATGTCGACTTCGTAAAGCTCCGGCAGATCGACGTCGTCACGGGTAAACTCTTGGTTCAGGGGCGCTGTCTCCACGTCGCTTCCGGGAATGGAGACCGCACACCTTCCGGCCCTGCTTTTTTCCCAGAGCTCGGGTTCCCTGAAAATCAGTCCGGATGTTCCTGGATGATTCATAATGCTTTCACCTCCAATGCAAGGTTGTCCATATCCTCTTTTTTTACTTTTTCGGTGGCACAGAAGAGGTAATGGTCTTTGAAATCGGGAAAATACTGTCCAATGTCCAGCCCCGCATAAAGACACCGGTCTTCGATCAGCCGCTTTCTGGTGTCGGCAAAGCCTTCGGGCGCTTTGGCAATGAATTCGTTGAAAAACTCAGTTTCAAACGGGAAGGTGAATCCGGCCTCGGAGAGTTTCTTTCTCAGATACACAGCTTTGTCATGGTTCTGCTGGGCGATTTTCCGAATGCCTGTTTTCCCGACGGATGCAAGGTACATGGCCGCGGTCAGGGCATTGAGGCCGTTGTTGGAACATATGTTGGAAGAGGCTTTTTCCCTTCGGATATGCTGTTCCCGGGTGGCCAGAGTCAGCACGTACCCCCTGTCCCCGTTGGAGTCCTTTGTTTTCCCGACCAGTCTTCCGGGCAGGTTTCTCATCTGTTTGTTCGTGCCGGCCAAAAGCCCGAGTCCGGGTCCGCCGAAAGATTTGGCAAGCCCGAAACTCTGCCCCTCTCCGGCAACAAGATCCGCCCCGTAACTGCCCGGCGATTTGAGCAGCCCTAAAGACAGCGCTTCGGTGAACGAGGCGATGAAAAAGACTTTTTTCTCGTCACAGGCGTTTTTGGCCTGTTCCAGTTTTTCGATATTCCCGAAAAAATTGGGGGACTGGACGGCGATTGCTGCAATGTCGTCATCCGGCACCTTTGAAAAATCGGTCCGGCCGTTTTCATCAAACGGGATTTCGAGCATTTCATACCCGGCCGGGTTCAGATAGGTGTTGATAATCTGTTTATGGGCCGGATGAATCAGGGCGGAAACCGCAACCTTTTTCTTCTTTTTCTTTTTAAGGGCGATCAGGAGGGCCTCGGCAAGGGCCGTGCCGCAATCATAGTGGGAAGCGGTGGCCACATCCATCCCGGTCAGCTGCGTGATCATGGTCTGGAACTCATAAATCCCCTGGAGGGTTCCCTGGCTGACTTCAGGCTGGTACGGGGTGTACGCGGTCATGAACTCGGACCTTGAGATCAGGTACTTGACTGCATGGGGAATATAGTGATCATAACTGCCTGCGCCGATAAAATAGGTGCAAAGGCCGGATGCAATGATCGACTGCTCCACGTTGTGCATGTGATCATCGAGTTCCCACTCGGTGAGGGCTTGTGGAAGATCCAGAGGCTCTTTGGTTTTCAGTTTGTCCGGTATGCTGTCAAAAAGGGAATCAATGGACGGTTTCCCGATTGTTTCCAGCATACTGTCGATGTCATCCTTGGTATGGGGAAGATATCGCATGGGAATCATCCTTTCAGCATGTCATAGTATGCCTTTTTGTCCATGAGGTTTTCCAGCTCGGAAACATCATCCGGCTTGATTTCGACAATCCAGCCGTTATCATAACAGGACTGGTTTACAAGTTCGGGTGAGTCTTCAAGCTCTTCGTTGATTTTTACCACTTCTCCGGAAAGCGGTGCATAGAATTCGGATACCGCTTTCACGGATTCGAGGCTTCCAACTTCATCCCCCTGGGAGAATGTGTCCCCGACCTCCGGCATCTCCACGAACACGATCTCGCCGAGCTGGTCCTGGGCGTAGTCGTCGATGCCCATTCTGATATTACCGTTCTCCTTTTTGGCCCACTCATGGTCCTTGGAGTACTTCAGTTCTTCCGGCAGATTCAAATCCTGTAACTCTTTCATAATACCCCCTTTTTTCCGTATCAGTCGTTAAATAAAATTCTTTATCGCTTTTCTGGCTGTCCGGTCCGGTCGGACATCCCGGACAACCGTAACCTCGATTTTACGTTTGTTTTCCTTCAGCGTCAGCCGGTCCCCGTATTCAAGTTTTCGGTCCACCATCACGAAACCGCAGCTGATTCCTTTGATCTTTGCATCTTCCGGCAGATCCGGGGAGGCAATGCTGTAAATTCCGCCGTCATACCAGCAGATTCCCATGTCCGTTGCACAGGTCAATACGTGGCCGATCGCGCTTCCGGTTTCGTCCAGCACCTGTGTTTGTTCTCCTGCCGCCACCTTTCTCAGGCTGTCCCCGGCAAACGGGTACACATACCGGTCAAATCCTTTTTCAAGGGCCTTTCTTCCGACAAATTCCTTTGTGAATTCTGTACGGTCTTCATTGAAGGGCAGGGCGAAATCCCACGGATGGTTGATGAATTTCCACTCCCCGATGTCCTGGTGGGACAGCGGCAGAACGGCGCCCGCCCTCAGAGAATCCCTGGACCCGAGACCGCAGGCGGTGATTTCGTACTCTTTTCCCGCTTCCAATATGTCTTTCCACAGCTTGACTATGGCATCCGGGGAGATGAAAATTTCAAATCCGAACTCTCCGGTGTATCCGGATCTCGAAAGCAGGATCGGCGTGCCGTCCGCCAGAAGGGTATCCGAATCGGCATCCGCCCGTCCCTTGAAGGAAAAATAGGGCATTTTGGCGAAAACGGAGTCCGGGTCCTTGAGAACCTTTGCCAGAATTTTTGCCGAATTTTTTCCCTGGACATCCATTTTGGCCACCTTATCGGTCAAATCCCGGATATCCGCATTCATGTCCTTTTTGTGTGCGATAAGATGTTCGGAAATGTCGGGCCCCATGCCGGAATTGACACAGATCATGTACTCATCCGGGCCGAACTTATACACAATGGCGTCATCCAGGCTTTGGCCTTTATCGTTGAGAAATGCGCCATACACACACCTGCCGCCTGCAAGGGAGGAGATGTCCCGTGTAAAACAAAGCTGCAGAAGGTCAAACGCGTCTTTGCCGGAAACCGCAATACAGGCCATATGGCTGGTGTCAAAAATTCCGGCGGATTTCAGCACGCCGAGATGTTCGTTTTTGACACCGGTCTCGTACCAGAGCGGCATGTCATATCCGCCGAAATCGGCCATGTTTGCACCCGCCGCCCTGTGCCACCCGTTGAGGGGCGTTGTTTTCAGTTCTTGTGCCATTTTCTTTCCCCTAAATTAATGGATTGATAATCTCAAAACTAATGGATATACGGTACCTTTAGATTATAGGATTTATAGATTACAAACGTTTCCACATAATTGATGCCGTCAATATTGGAAATCTCATCAGTGTAAAACTCCAGAAGTCCGAATCCCTCCTTGAACAGCACAATCGCCATTATATCGTACCGGCCCGTGACCACGCTTGCGGAAATTACACCCCTGAGCCTGCTGATTTCCTCTCCTTTTTCCACGATATTCATTTCAGAAAGCTTGATTCCGATCATTACCACCCGATGGCCGGGCAGGGCGGACGGATCGATTAAACCGCAGATATCAAGAACGCCGTTTTCAGTGAGCTTGTTGACCCGGGTTCTTACGGTGTTTTCGGTAATGGAAAGCTTGTCTGCAATTTTTTTGAAGGACTGTTTGCCATGTTTCAGTTCTCTGATGATCTCTATATTAATCTCATCAATTTTCATTTACACCCCGTGTTTTTAAGTGTTGATTGCGGAAAAGTTAAAAATTGATTCATTATGCTTGAAAATTACAACCAAATAATGATAATGTCAAATAAATTCACAAAAAATTTATGGAAAATACAATTTTTTGTGAATTTATTGTACGATACTAACATTGATCGTGACCGTTCACGGTTGTCGGTTCACAGTTTTTTCAATGAACTGAGCAACGATTAAAGCATTTTAGATATTGACTTCAACTCTTGAATTAACCTAATCTCTGTTTTTTTCGGCCGTGAACCGATAACTGTAAACCGTGAACGGGTACCATTGATCTTACAGTGTGATCTTTATTCACCAAAAGAAAGGGTATGTTATGACTGCAAGAATTACTGTTATAGGAGGAGGCCCCGGCGGATACGTGGCGGCCTTAAAGGCTGCGCTGCTCGGAGCGGATGTAACCTTGATCGAAAAGGAGAACCTGGGGGGCACCTGCCTGAACTGGGGATGCATCCCCTCCAAGATCATGAAGCATTCATGCGAGCTTTTGCTGAAAATGCAAAAGGCTCATAGTTTCGGCATCACAGTGGACGGAACCATGAGCGTGGATATGCCGGCAATGATGGCACACAAGGAAGAGATCCTTGCCGCCCAGCGCAAGGGCATCGAATCTCTGCTTGTCAACAGGGGAGTCACCATCGAAAGGGGCAAAGGATATATAAAGGAGAGGGGCAGGGTGGATGTGCAGCTGAACGAGGGCGGCACCCGGGAAGTGGAATACGACAAGCTCATCCTTGCCGTGGGCACCAAGCCGCTGAATATAGATGCATTTCCGTTTGATCATAAAAATATCCTGTCCAGTGACGACCTTCTGTCACTCGAATCCGTGCCGTCGTCCGTCACCATTGTCGGCGGCGGGGTGATCGGTTGCGAGTTCGCCTTTATTCTATCCTCGCTGGGCGCCGATGTCACCGTTGTAGAAGCCATGTCCCGATTGCTGCCGCTGCCGGCAGTGGACGAATCCTGCTCCAGGATCATCCAGCGGGAGATGAAAAAGCGGAAAATCAAGTTCGTTGTGGATAAAGTGGTGGAAAGCGCCGAAGCCGCGGAGGACGGATTGACCTTGAACCTGGCCCCCTCTCCGTTTTCCGGTAAGGATCCGGCCAAAATCAAGGGCCCGGAAACAGTAAAAACGGAAAAAATGGCGGTTTGTATCGGCAGATCACCGCTGGCCGGAGAAATCGGTCTTGAAAACATCGGCCTGGAACTCAACAGCAAAGGTTGGATCGATGCGGATCTGAAAATGGAAACTTCGGTGAAAGACGTGTATGCCATCGGAGATATCCTGGGGCCGGAAAAGATCATGCTGGCCCATGTGGCATCCCATGAAGGAATGGTTGCGGCGGACAACGCCATGGGAGCTGAAAGCGAGATGGCGTATGATGCGGTTCCCGGTGCCATTTTTACCATGCCCGAAATCGGAAACGTAGGGCTCACGGAATCTGCTGCAAAAGAGAAAGGGCTTGAGGTGGAACGCCACAGCGTCAATTTCAGAAGTCTGGGCAAGGCTCAGGCCATCGGGGAGATCTCAGGGGAGGCCACCCTGATCACGGAAAAGGACACAAAAAAGATCCTGGGGGTTCACATCACCGGGCCCCATGCCACCGACCTCATTGCAGAAGGAACTCTTGCCGTTAACAAGGGATTGACCGCACACGATCTTGCTCATACGATCCATGCACATCCCACACTGGCCGAAATTCTGCTGGAAGCGGGGCTCAAGGCCACAGGGGCCCCTTTACACGGATAAAAACTCACCAGCCGGTAAAGGAGCGATGGGTCGCCCCGGCTCTTTACCGGCTTAGTTTTTTTGACGTTTTCAAACGGCAACATCTTGTAACCGTTCACGGTTTACAGTTGTCGGTTCACGGTTAAACAAACAGAGATTAGATTAATCCAAGAGTCGAAATCAATATCCAAAATGCTTCAATCGGTGCATAGTTCATTGGAAAAACTGAGAACTGTGAACCGATAACCGTGAACGGTTACAATATCTTTTATTGACTCCTGAAAAAATTCCAAAGAAAAACAGCCAATAAATAAACGTTATAATATCAATTAATTATAACAAACTTGAGATAATGCTTGTAATAATTTAGAACATGTTCTAGAATGTGTACCACAACAATCAGAACACATTTTAGAACATGTTCTAAAGTCAAAAGAGGGCAGGCGATCAGAAAATAGAACGTGTTCTAAAAACACCAAATACTTCTTCAACCGGGCATTTAGCGATGGCGCGCAACAAAAGCAGTTCAGAAAAGATGCAAAGAATCACGGAGATTTCCAGAAGACTTTTTATCCAAAACGGGTATGACAATACATCCATTCGGGACATTCTAAAGGAAGCCGGTATCTCTACCGGCAGTTTATACAATTTTTTCGGCAATAAAGAAGAAATTCTGCTGTCTATATACAAAGACATTCTGGAGCAGATCAACCAAACTTGCGAGGAAATCACTTCGGGCATTGACAACCCTCTTTTGAAGTTTTCCGTTTCCATTGCTCTTCAGGCCATCGTATTCATGAACAACCTGTCAAGAAAGAACATCTATTTTGCTGCATTCCAGTCCCGACTTGTGGAGGAATATATTATCGAACAACAAAATTCAGTAGTAAAGTCCCTACTCGAGGACGCAGGCCTCTATTTTACAAATCATGAAATCCGTATCCGGACAGTCGCTTTGAATGCCGCCGTTAAGGCCGTACTGGAAGATTGCCTCCGCACGCAGCCGGATTTGGAAGACCATCAGATTTATTCCCTTTTGATCCGGATCGGTCTTGCCCAGTTTGACGTCCCGGACGGCCAGATTGATTCGATCATCAGAAAAACCAGGCAGCTTGTATCCTGACCTTTTTCGTTAGCTCTGCCTGATTCTTCGGCCCTTTGATTTTTAACAGCCGCATTGGTTGACATTTACCCATCCTGCATTATTATATGTAATAACGAACCAAAACTCATAAGGGAGATATGTGCATGAATTTCGACAAAATGACGCTCAAAGCACAGGAAGCTGTACAAAACGGTTACGAGTGCGCATCCAGGAATAACAACCAGGCCATAGAACCGATTCATTTTTTAAAGGCCCTGACGGATACTCCTGACGGGATTACTGCTTCAATCATAAAACAGGTTACCGGCAACCCGGAACAGGTAAAAAAGGAGGTTTCCGATGCGATTGAAAAACTGGTCAAGGTGACCGGTGCATCGGATATTTATCTGTCTAAAAATTCAAAAAAACTTCTGGACAATGCTTTCAAGGAAGCCGACAAAATGAAGGACCAGTATGTGAGTGTGGATCACCTGGTCATTGCCATGTGTGATTTGAACGACCCGGCCGGAAATATCCTGCGATCCCATGACATTACAAGGGACGCCGTATTACAGGTATTAAAGGAAATCCGGGGAAGCCAGAGAATCGAGGACCAGAACCCTGAGGACAAGTACCAGGCGCTGGAAAAATACGGCAAGGACCTGACCCATCTGGCCAGACTTGGAAAACTTGATCCGGTTATCGGTCGGGATGATGAAATCAGGCGTCTGGCCCAGGTATTGTCCAGGAGACGTAAAAACAACCCGGTCTTGATCGGCGAACCCGGAGTAGGCAAAACAGCGGTTGTGGAAGGTCTTGCCCACCGGGTGGTTGAAGGGGATGTGTCCGAAAGTCTCAAGAATCGAAGGATCGTCGCCCTCGATATCGGGTCGCTTTTGGCCGGGGCAAAATACAGAGGCGAATTTGAGGAGCGCTTTAAAGCGGTTTTAAAGGAAATCGAATCAGCCGAAGGCGAAATTGTCCTGTTCATTGACGAACTTCACACGGTTGTCGGGGCCGGAGCTTCGGAAGGCTCCGTGGACGCTTCCAATATGCTCAAACCGGCTCTTGCCCGTGGTGTTCTTCGCTGTATCGGTGCCACTACTTTGAACGAATACCGCAAATATATTGAAAAAGACGCCGCCCTGGAACGCCGTTTTCAACCGGTATTCACAAAGGAGCCTAGCGTGGAGGAAACCGTATCGATTCTGCGGGGTCTCAAGGAAAAATACGAGGTTCACCACGGCGTCCGGATCAAGGACACCGCGCTTGTGGCTGCTGCGAGGCTATCCAAACGCTACATCACTGAACGCTTTTTGCCGGACAAGGCCATCGATCTTATGGATGAATGCGCCTCCAGGTTGAGAATGGAAATCGACAGCATGCCGGCCGGTATCGACGAGATCCAGCGGAAAATCACGCAGGCGGAAATTGAAAGGGAGGCCCTGAAAAAGGAAAAGGATTCCACTTCCAAAGAGCGGCTTGAGGAGCTTGACAGAAACATCGCCCAGATGAAAGAAGAGATCGAGCCCATGAAAATGCACTGGGAATCCGAGAAAAAACTGATCCAGGAAATCAGCCGGACCAAGGAGGAGCTGGACAAAGCCCAGACCGAAGCCCGGATGGCGGAACGATCCGGAGATCTCGCCAAGGTGGCCCAGCTTCGGTACCAGACCATTGCCCAGCTTCAAAGCTCACTTGAAGCAAAGAACAAAGAGTTGGAAGAACTTCAGCACGACCGGAAGATGCTCAAGGAAGAGGTTGATGAAGCGGACATCGCCCATGTGATTTCCGCATGGACCGGCATTCCCGTCAGCAAAATGCTGAAAGCCGAGGAAACCAAACTTTTGAACATGGAGTCGAACATCAAAGAGAGGGTAATCGGCCAGGACAATGCGGTGACTGCCGTATCCAACGCGGTCCGGCGGGCGAGATCCGGCATCAAACCGGAAAATCGTCCCATCGGGAGTTTCATATTCATGGGGCCGACAGGTGTAGGCAAGACGGAACTTGCAAGGGCGCTTGCCGAATTCAATTTTGACAGCGAAGATGCCATGGTACGGATCGATATGTCCGAGTACATGGAAAAACATTCCGTGGCAAGACTTATCGGGGCCCCTCCCGGATATGTAGGGTATGAAGAAGGCGGGTATCTGACCGAAACGATCCGAAGGCGACCGTATTCGGTAATTCTGCTCGATGAGATCGAAAAGGCCCATCCGGATATTTTCAACGTCCTGCTCCAGGTACTGGACGACGGCAGGATGACGGACGGGCAGGGCAGGACCGTTGATTTCAGAAACAGCATTATCATCATGACCTCGAACATCGGAAGCCGGTATATCCAGGAGGCGGGAGATTCCGATTCAGAGACGGAAAAACTCAACAGCGAACTGAATGAGGTTCTGCGACAGACGTTCAAACCGGAATTTTTAAACCGGATCGATGAAATCATCACCTTTAAATCTCTCTCAAGGGAGGATATCAAAGAAATCACCGCGATCCAGATCAATGATCTGAACAAACGGCTTTCCGATAAAAATGTGACGGTCGAACTGGATGAAAAAGCGTTACATTCAATTTCCGATCTCGGGTTCGACCCGGTTTTCGGTGCCAGACCGCTGAAAAGAGTGATCCAGAAACATCTGGAAAACCCGCTTTCCATGGAACTGATTGCAGGAAGAATCAAAGAGGGAGAGACGGTGGAAGTGACTGCGGAGACTGATGAACTCGTGTTCAAAAACCGGGAATAAAACCGGCAAACCAAACCGGTGGCATGAAGGAACCGGAACACATACGGTCTGCATTCGGGATGTGGGCATGACTTCCGGTTCCTTTTTTTATTTAAAGTATGCGATTGCTATATAGGCAAAGAAAAATACAATAAAAGCTGTGCCGGTTATAGTATCCAGCCTGTTTTTCAAAAAAGAAACGATATAAAGGATAACAGCCAGCAGGATCATGAACGGGATTTCAAAATACAGGAGGTTGCAGTTGATCTCTGCCGGATTGAGAATTCCCACACTCCCCATGACGAGACAGATGTTGAAAAGGTTGCTGCCGACGATGTTTCCCACGGAAATGTCGCTTTCCCCCTTTGCCGCCGCAACCACGGAAGTGGCAAGCTCGGGAAGAGAGGTTCCCACTGCGACCACGGAGATACCGATGAATGCCTGGGTAAGCCCGATAGCTTGTGCAATGAAAATCGCCTTTTGTACCACCAGATCCGCTCCCCATGCCAGTCCGACAATTCCGGCTATAATAAGGACAGCGTTTTTAAAGAGAACCTTGAACGATTTTTCAGCTTTAGGTGCACTGCTTTGGTTTTTGTCTTTTGCGTTCTTGATGCCGATCAGCAGAAAAAGGCCCAGCAGGGACAGCAATATCACACCGTCCATGACACCGATTCTGCAATCCAGACAGAGAAACCAGAAAAACCCGGACACTCCGACCATATAAGGCAGTTCAAACCGGGTAATGCTTCTGTTGATCTCAACTTTGCTGATCAGTGCGGTCAATCCCAGGACCAGGGCAATGTTGATCACATTGCTGCCGAGAATGTTACCTATGGAGATATCTCCGGATCCTTTAATCGAGGCAACGAGACTGACCAGAAGTTCAGGGGCGGACGTGGCGAGGCTGACGATTGTCAGGCCCACGATCACGGGTTTGACGGCAAACAGAAGCGCGGTGGAAGAAGATCCTTTCACGAGAGCTTCAGAACCGATATACAGGAGAACGGCACCTGCCAGAAGTATGATAACTTGAATGAACAATGTTTTTTCTTTACTTGGTTTTGTTAAATGGTTTATATATCGGATTTAATTTGAAAGGATGAATAATACAGTACCTCATGGCCAAAATCAATTCATAAATATGTAAAGGCGTTGAAATGAAAACATCAGTCATTAAAGGAACCGGACGGGCTCTGCCGACCCGGCTGGTAACCAATACGGATCTTGAAAAAATAATGGAGACAAGTGATGAATGGATACGGCAGAGAACCGGAATCGAACAGCGCTACTGGGTGGAGGAAGGCGAGGTCATAGGAGTCTCGGACCTTGGATATGACGCATCTTTAAAAGCGATGGAAAAAGCGGGATGGGATGCATCCGATATCGACCTGATTATTTTCGCCACCCTGAGCCCGGATATTTTCTTTCCCGGCTCCGGCTGTCTACTGGAGGCCAAACTCGGTCTGAAATCCACGCCGGCCCTTGATATCCGTCAGCAGTGCACCGGATTTCTCTATGGGATGGCCACTGCAGATGCATTCATCAAAAGCGGCATGTACGAAAAAAT